>JALORJ010000345.1 GCA_025459035.1 Burkholderiales bacterium | reverse complement strand
AGTGCTACCTACTGTAGCAGTTGTAGTGTCCGCTGTCCAGCCCCGCAACTCACGCTGCTCGTTCGGCTTGGCGACGGGTTGCCCTCGTCGTCGCCAAAATGCTACAATCTGTAGCATTATGACTCCCCGCCCCTCCGACGAGCCCCTCCCAACGCTTGGCGACCTGGAGACCGAGGTCCTTCAGCAGTTGTGGCAGCACGGGCCGTCTACCGCCGAACTCGTGCGGGAACGGCTGAATCGACCACTCAAGGAGTCCACGGTGCGGACGGTGCTCCGTCGACTCGAGGAGAAGGGGTACGTCAAGCACGACACCGAAGGGCGCACCTTTGTCTTCTCGGCGGCGACGCCGGCGGCGGAAGTGGCGGGGCGCGGCGTTCGAGAGCTGGCCAACTGGCTGTACGAGGGCTCGGTCGCCGACCTGCTGGTGGGGTTTGTCGACTCGCAGCAGTTGCCGCCCGCCGAGCTCGATCGCCTGGCTGCGTTGATCGAGAAGGCGAGGAACAAGCGACCATGATCGACGTCATGACCCGCGTGACGATCGGCGAGATGATGCAACTCGTGCTCGAGTCTGCCCTTCGCGCCACGGCCCTCGGCATGGGCATCTGGGGCGTGTCGCGACTAGCGAGGGTTCGGCGTGCGGTGCACGCGTGGACGCTGTGGATCGGCGTGCTCGCTGCGTCGGTCCTGATGCCCGCCCTGGTGGTCCTGACCCCGCGCGCAGTCGCGGGCGAGCCAGCCGACGCGACCTCCGCTTCCGTGGTGCATGGCGTTGCGACGGCCGCGGCCGACCTTGGCCTCTACGGTCCCGTGGTAGGACTCGCGTACCTCGGCATCGCGGGGCTCCTGCTCCTCCGTGTCGGCATCGGCGTGTTCTCGCTTGCGCGTGCATGGCGTACCGCGACGCCCATCGCGAGTCTCTCCTCCGTCAGCGTCCGCGTTCGGTGCAGCGACGTCGTGGTGACGCCCGTGGCAACGGGCGCGGGCATCCTGCTGCCGACGGAGTGGCCCAGATGGAGTGCGGATACGCGCGCGTGCGTGCTGAGCCACGAGCGCTCGCATCTCGTGCGGAAGGACTTCTATTGGCAGCTGCTCGCGCAGATGTATGCGGCGGTCTTCTGGTTCAATCCGTTCGCGTGGTTGCTGCTCCGGAAGATCATCGTGCTCTCGGAGCATGTGAGTGACGATGCCGCTGTGGCGACGATTGGCAGACCCGTTGACTATGCGGCGATGCTGCTGCACTTCGCCGGTCGGCGGCAACACACGCTGTTGGCCGTGGGGATGGCCAGACCCGCCACGGTGTCGCTGCGCATCGAGCGGATTCTGCAGGGTGCACCGTCCGCGTCGGTCGGTCGCGCGGGGCGGACCGTTCTCGCGGGGTGCATGGTGCCGGCGGTGTTGCTCAGCGCGTTCAGCCCGCGGTTGCGTGTGCTGGATCGCGCCGAGGACACGTCGCGCGTGGCGCGACTGAACACGGCGAACGTCGCGCGGCTCAATACGGCGAACGTCGCGCGGCTGAACACGGCGAACGTCGCGCGGCTCAACACGGCGAACGTCGCGCGGCTCAACACGGCGAACGTCGCGCGACTCAACACGGCGAACGTCGCGCGGCTCAACACGGCGAACGTCGCACGGCTCAACACGGCGAACGTGGCGCGGCTGAACACGGCGAACGTCGCGCGGCTGAACACGGCGAACGTCGCGCGGCTGAACACGTCGCGCATGGCGCCGTTGAACACGTCGCGCACTGCCCCTACGGCACCGCTCCGGTAGGCGCGAGCCGCTGGCGTGATCCCACGCCCGCGACGTGCGCCATCCCCGTTGCTCTGCCTGAATTCGTGCGCCCGCCGCTGCACACCTTTGAGCAGCGCGTGTGGTTGAAGGGCGCGATCACGCGGCGCCGTCCACGCGTGGAGGCGTTTGACGAGCGCGTCGGGAGTCGCATCCGGCTGCCTGTCCCGCGGCGCACCCCGCCGGCCCGCGTTACACCAGCGGCGCCAATCGCCCGAGGATGGTCGGAAAGAACTCCGTCACCGTCGGATGCACCGGCAGCGCATCGCGGAGCACCTGGTAGCGCGCGCCGGCGGCCATCTGTGCGCCGATCACCTGCACGATCTCGTCGGCGCCGATGCCGAGCATGGTGATGCCCACGAACCGCTCCGTCTCGGCGTCGACCAGCACGGTGATCGCGCCGATGGTCTCGCCCTCCTCCTTGGCACGCGACACACGCGCCATCTCGTGGGTCGCGACGAGGAAGCGCCGGCCCTCGCGCGCCATCGCCGCGCGCGCATCGGCGACGGTCATCCCGATCCGGCCGAGGGGCGGGTCGGTGTACATCGCGTACGTCGTCACCCGACCAGCCGCGGTGCGGTCGCCGCCGGTGTGGTTGGCGAGCACGATCTCGTGGTCCTGCCACGCCGTGTGCGTGAACGCGCCGCGGCGGTTGATGTCACCGAGCGCCCAGATGCCGGGCACCGTCGTCGCGAGGCGATCGTCGACGAGGGCGTAGCCCTGCGCATCGAGCGTCACGCCGACCGTCTCGAGGCCAAGACCGTCGGTGTTCGGGGCACGCCCCGCGGCGACGAGGATCGCCGTGCCGGTGACCGGCGGCGTGTCACCGGCGAGCGTCACCTGCACGACGTCGTCGGGCAGTCGGGCCACGCGCGCGATGTGCACTCCGGCGCGCACGGCGATGCCCTCGTCGGCGAACATCGCGGCCAGGCGGTCTGAGACGTCGCGATCCTCGCGGGCGGCGATGGCGGGCGATGTCTCGAGCACCGTCACCTCGCTGCCGAGCCGTCGAAAGATCTGCGCGTACTCGAGGCCGATGTAGCTCCCGCCGATGATCACCAGGTGGCGCGGTGCCTCGGTGAGGTCGAGGATCGACTCGTTGGTGAGTGGCGCGACCTCGGCGAGCCCCGGGATCGGCGGCAGGACGGGGCGCGTGCCGGTATTGAGGTAGACGCGCGCCGCGTGCCAGGTCGCGTCGCCGACCCGCACCACGAACC
>JALORJ010000046.1 GCA_025459035.1 Burkholderiales bacterium | reverse complement strand
ACCGCCGTCGGGGTGTCGCTTCCATCCGCGGTGTCCGCACGCGGTCGACGCATGTCGGCGCGACGATCCGGCACCGCGGACGGTCGGACCTGCGCACAGCGTGCGCTGCCTGCGCGTCGACGATCCGCTTCCGGGCTGATCGCCGGCGACGCGCGCTACCGGTCTTGCCGGTGGTCGCCGGACCGACCGCTGCCGCGCGCTCACCCGTTCGGCGACTGCACGCCAATGGCGCGCTGCACGGCCGGCCACACGGCCGTCGCTTCCGACCTCAGTTGCGAGCGACGCGCGCCGCCGCCTTCTTCGCGCGCGCGGACTTTGCCGTGCCCGTGGTCGCAGGCTTGCGCACCGACTTCGCGGGCCGCGCCGACGGCTTCGACCCCGTGCGCGCGACATGCGACGCGCCGTCCTTCGAGCGCTGTCCGGCGCGGGATCCGGTCGTCGCCCGCGGGGCGTCGATGCGGTCGTGCTTCGCGGCCGACGCGTGGGGATGGTGGGCGTGATGCGGGGCGCGCGGATGCAGCACGATGCGCTGCCCGGGCTTCACGCGATCGCCCTTGATGTGGTTCCAGCGCGCGAGGTCGGCCGCCGACAGGTCGTACTGCGCCGCGACCGACCGCAGCGACTCGCCGCGGCGCACGCGGTGCGTGCGGTACGGCGAGACGTCCTCGACCGACGGGGGCTGGAAGTCGTCGAGCGCATCGTCGTCGGCGGCGCTGCCCGGCCGCACCGTGGGTACCAGCACCGTGCTGCCGCCCTTGACGCGCTTGCGCGGCCCGATGCTGTTGACCTGCCGCAGGGTCGCGACGCCGATGCCGAATCGCGTTGCGACCTGTTCGAGCGTCTCGCGCGGCTGCATGCGATAGGTCGTCCACGTCACCAGCGGCATCGCGTTGGATTCGAGGTTCGCCGCGAAGATCTCGGCGTTCTCGACCGGCAGCAGCAGTCCGGAGCCTTCGCCGCCGGGGATCACCGGCCGGTTGTGCGCCGGGTTGAGCGAGCGGAATTCGTCGAGCGGCAGGTTGGCGAGCTGCGCCGCGCGCTTCTGGTCCATGTGCGCCGGCAGCGCGACGCGGGTGAAGTAGGGCTGGTTCGGCACTTCCTCGAGCACCAGTCCGTAGCGATCGGGCTCGGCCACCAGTTCCTTCACCGCCTGCAGCTTGGGCAGGTAGTTGCGGGTCTCGACCGGCATGCGCAGGCTGGCGTAGTCGGTCGGCAGCCCGGCGCGCTGGTTGCGCTCGATCGCACGCGCCACCGCGCCTTCCCCCCAGTTGTAGGCGGCGAGCGCCAGCTGCCAATCGCCGAAGTCGCCGTGCAGCTTCTGCAGGTAGTCCAGCGCGGCGCGCGTGGCGGCCATCACGTCGCGGCGGCCGTCGTACCACCAGTTCTGCTCCAGCCCGTAGCGCTTGCCGGTCGTGGGGATGAACTGCCACATGCCGGCCGCATGGGCGGGCGAGTACGCCGACGGGTTGTACGCGCTCTCGATCATCGGCAGCAGCGCGATCTCGAGCGGCATGTCGCGCTTCTCCAGTTCGCCGACGACGAAGTGCAGGTAGCGACGGCTGCGCTCGACCATCCGTTGCACGTAGCCCGGGCGGTTCAGGTACCAGGCGACATGGCGCTGAACGAGCGGCGAGTCGACCTCGTTCATCGCGAAGCCGGCGCGGATGCGATCCCACAGGCTCGCGAAGCCGTCGGCCGGCGACCGCGCGGCGGGCGCGGGCGGGATCGCTGCGGTGGGGTCCGCGGAGATGACCCCCGGCGCCGCCCCGCCCGGTGCAGCAGCGACCGGTGCGGACGCACTGCCTGTCAGCGCCTGCAGCGTCGCCTCGCTCGCGGCGACGTCCGCGGTGTCGATGCGGGGAGCCGGCGGCACCGGGGGCGCCGGCGCTCGGCGCAGCGGCATCGGCACGTCGGTGCGCGTGGCGGCCAGCACGTCGTCGGCGGCTGCGGTCTTCAGCGCGGGGATGCGCCCGGTGTCGAGGTCTGCCACGAAGGACAGATCGCGGGCAGGCAGCTGCGCGGCGACCGGCACGGCCGGCGCGACGGCCCGGGACGGCGTGCCCACGGCGCACGCCTGGTTGAAGGCGCCGAGGACGACACAGGCGGTCAGCAGGCGCAGCGAAACGGGAGGCATGCAGGCGCGGAGCCGGCGCTCCGCTTCCGTCGAACACGCGCGGAGGCTACGCCGCAGGCGCGAAACGATCAACGAATCAAATGCCTGCGAAGGATTCATGCAGTACCGATTGAAGTCTTCAGAAGTGATCTTTCCACGCGCGCAGCACTGCGAACACCGCCTGCGGCGACGTGAGGGCGTGACCCGCCTGCGCGCTCGCGGCCGCAACGACGGCGGGTTCGTGCGTGCGCAGGAACGGGTTGATCGCGTGCTCGCGCGCGAGCGTCGACGGCAGCGAGATGCCGCCCCGCGCCGTCACGACATCGGCCACCCAGCGCGCGTGGTCGCGCACGGCCGCGTTGTCCGGCTCGACGGCGGCGGCGAAGCGCAGGTTCGAGGCCGTGTACTCGTGGGTGCAGTGGACCTGCGTGCTGGCGGGCAGCGCGGCGAGCTTCGCGAGCGAGGCGTGCATCTGGGCGGCCGTGCCTTCGAACAGTCGCCCGCAGCCGGCCGAGAAGAGCGTGTCGCCGCAGAAGAGCCGCCCGTCGCCGACATACGCGACGTGGCCGGCGGTGTGGCCCGGCACGTCGAGCACCTGCAGCGTCAGTCCGAGCGTCGGCAGGGCGACCGTGTCGCCGTCGCGCACGCGTTCGGTCAGGCCGTCGATCGCCTCGCCGGCCGGGCCGATGACCCGCGGCCGGTGTCCAGCGATCAAGGCCGGCAGCCCTCCGATGTGGTCGGCGTGGTGATGCGTGACGAGGATCGCGTCGAGGACGAGGTCGTGGGCGGCGAGGTGGGCCTCGACCGGACCCGGGTCGCCCGGGTCGACGACCACGGCGTGCCCTCCGCGCGCGAGCAGCCACAGGTAGTTGTCGCGAAAGGCCCGCAGCGGGGTGACATCGAAGTGCATCGGGCGAGTGTGGGCGGGCGCCGAAACGGGTGTCAAATCGGGCCCATGAGGAGCGACGACACCGAGCCCGGCATCGACCGCGCGTGGTACGAGACCGATCTCGGCACGTACCTGCTGCGGCGCGAGCGCGCGTTCTTCGATGCCGAGGTCGCCGACCTGTTCGGCTTCCACGCGCTCCAGCTCGGACTGCCCGAGTGCAACTTCCTCGAAGCCAACCGCATGCCGTGCCGGGCCGTGGCCGGTGCCCACGGCGACGTCGACACCGCCGTCGACTTCTGCGAACTGCCGTTCGCGACCCAGAGCGTCGACCTGGTCGTGCTGCCGCACACGCTCGAGTCGAGCCCCAATCCGCACCAGGTGCTGCGCGAGGTCCAGCGCGTCCTGATGCCCGAGGGCCACGTCGTCGTGTCCGGCTTCAACCCGTGGAGCCTGTGGGGCGCCGCCCGGCTGCTGCGCAGGGGCCACGGCGAGTTTCCGTGGGACAACCAGTTCATTCCGCTGCTGCGCCTGAAGGACTGGATGGCGCTGCTCGGCTTCGAGGTCGCGGCGGGGCGCATGGCGGCGTACGCGCCACCGTGTCGTGCCGAGAAGTGGCTGCATCGCTGGCGCTTCATGGAGTTCGCCGGCGACCGCTGGTGGCCCTTCGCCGGGGGGCTGTACTTCCTGCACGGCATCAAGCGCGTGCGCGGGACCCGCCTGATCACGCCGCGCTGGAGCAAGGCAGCGACCCGACGCAAGGCGCTCGCGGCGGTGCCGAACCGCATCGCGGGGCGCTCGCCCCGCGCGCGCGGCGACGAGACCTGCGACTGAGTGCGTGCTGCCCTCCGGACCCTGCGGCATGCGCCGCCTGACCTGCTGCCCACGATGACAACCACCGACACCGACGCTTCGCCCGCCCGCAACGAGATCGACCTGTTCACCGACGGCGCGTGCAAGGGCAACCCGGGCGTCGGCGGCTGGGGCGCGCTGCTGCGGCTCGGCGATGCCGAGCGCGAGTTGTGCGGCGGCGAGCCGGCGACCACGAACAACCGTATGGAACTGCAGGCCGTGATCGAGGGCCTGGCCGCGCTGACCCGCCCGGCGCGGGTGCGCGTGCACACGGACTCGCAGTACGTGCAGAAGGGCATCACCGAGTGGATCGCGGGCTGGAAGCGCAAGGGCTGGCGCACGGCGTCGGGCAGCCCGGTCAAGAACGTCGACCTGTGGCAGCGGCTCGAGGCGCTGGCGGCGCGGCATGAGGTCGAGTGGCACTGGGTGAAGGGCCACGCGGGGCACCCCGGCAACGAACGCGCCGATGCTCTCGCGAACCGCGGCGTGCTCGCCGCGACGCGGCGCTGACCGGGCGCGCCGCGCGATGCGTCGCATCGTCCTCGACACCGAGACCACCGGTCTCGATCACACACTGGGCCATCGCGTCGTCGAGATCGGCTGCGTCGAGCTCGACGGTCGACGCGCGACCGGTCGCACGTTCCACCAGTACCTCGCACCGGGGCGCGCATGCGATCCCGGCGCGGTCGAGGTCCACGGGCTCACCGACGAATTCCTCGCCGGGCAGCCGCCGTTCGTCGACATCGCCGAGCGCTTCGTCGAGTTCGTCGAGGGTGCGGAGCTGCTGATCCACAACGCCGCGTTCGACGTCGGCTTCCTCGACATGGAGCTGGCGCTCGCGGGGCGCCCGCCGCTCGAGCGCATCGTCGATCGCGTCACCGACACGCTCAAGCTCGCGCGCTCGCTGTATCCCGGCAAGCGCAACAGCCTCGACGCGCTGTGCGACCGGCACGGCGTCGATCGCGCGTCGCGGCAGTTCCACGGGGCGCTGCTCGATTCGCAGCTGCTGGCCGAGGTCTGGCTCGCGATGACCCGCGGTCAGGGCGATCTCGCGATCGTCGCCGCCGACCCCGGGCGCAGCGCCGCCGTCGTGGCCGGCACGCCGAAGGGGCCGCGCACGTTCGTCGTACGCCACGCGAACGCGGCCGAGCGCGCGGCGCACGCGGCGCTGGTCGACGACATCGATCGGGCGTCGCGCGGCCACGCGCTCTGGCGACGCGTCGACGCCGACACCGCCGCGGCCGCGGACTGAGCAACGGCGAAGCCGTCTGCCGCCATACCCGCTCGACCGCGGCTGACGGCGCCGCTCGGCGCCGCTCGACGTCGCGGATGCGCACCGGGCCCCCCCGCCACGGCGGTGCCTTGCGCCTTGATCGCACGGCCCGTCGAACGCGCTCGGGTGCGCCGAATATCTTCACCGGTTGCGACGCGATACCCTCGATCCCGGTCGGGCGGCAGGCTCGACCGCATCGCAACCGGCCGCGCGGTGATGCACTCGCGCGCAGGTCCGGCAACCTGGGGAGCCTCGCATGCTGCAGAAGTCGATGTCTCCGCGCGCAGGCGCGGCCCGCACTCGCCTCGCCGCGGTCCTGCTGCTGCTTGCCGCCGTGGTCGGGTTCGGGGCCGTCGGCGCGGTCGGTGCCGCCGACGATGGCGCCGGTGCCGATCTCGTGCTGCCGACCGACGACGCCACGGTCGCGCTGGGCAAGGCGAAGTTCGGCGAGAAGTGCGGCGGCTTCTGCCATGGCGCCGGCGGCAAGGGCGGACGCGCGCCGTGCCTGATCTGCGGCCGCTTCAAGCACGGCGACCGCAACGCGCAGCTGGTGGGCAACATCACCAACGGCATCGCCGGGACCGCGATGGGTGCGTTCGGCGAGGCGTACACGAAGGACGAGATCGTCGCGATCGTCGCGTTCCTGCGAAGCGAGCAGAGACGCAAGGACGAGGCTGCGCGGCGCGACGAGCAGAAGCTGATGGAGAACCACGAGTGACCCGCGGCGCCCGGCGGCAGCCGTTGCGTACAAGTGCCGTGACCGGGGGCGTGCAATACACTCGGCCGCAAGGAGGAGACGGCCTGCCGGGGGCCGATTCCTGAAACAGTCAACGCGGCGCGCGACGCCGACCGGTCGGCGTCGACACGACGGCCACCGCGCAAGACGCACAGGGTTCGAGTTGAAACTGCAAACGTGGTGGCGCGGCGCGTGCCGTGCAGCGGGCGCCTGCGCGCCGGTCGCGCTGACGGCGATGCTCGCGCTGGTCGCGGCCGCACCGGCGAGCGGAGCGATTCCGGAGCTCGAGGTCATCGAGGTCGTCGGCAACCCGCGACCGAAGGTCGCCGAGGTCGGCTACGTCGAACCGGAGACCTTCAATCCGATCACGGACCGGCTCTACCAGGGTGGCTTCCGCTACGGCGGTCCGCCGGTCGAGATCCCGCAGGAGGCGCGCTACCTCACCGCGATCGGTCGCGTGAAGATGATGAAGCGCATCCTCGCCTGCGCCGACGCCTGGTACTACCCGTTCTCGCACACGGCGCCGCGCAACGAGCCGCCGGGGATCGACATCGAGATCCTGTCGCGCATCGCGCAGCGCAACGGCTGGGAGTTCTCCGTGATGTGGGCCAACACCGGGGTGTACCGCGGTGGTGTGGGGCTCGCGTTCCGGCAGACGATCAACCGCGGCTTCTGCGACGTGTTCCTCGGGCTCGTCATCACCGGCGAGGACGACGCGATGGAGCGCAACCAGATGGCCTTCACGCGGCCGTACCTGGGGATCGGCTTCGTGCTGGTCGGCAACGGCAAGGTGCCGAAGGCGCGGTCGCTGGCCGACCTCAAGGGCACCGGCATCAAGGTCGGCGTGCCGGCGTACTCGCCGATGCAGGACAACGCCGAGAAGCTCGGCATCGAACACGTCACGTACTTCCAGAACACGCGCGTGATCGACGGCCTGCTGCGCAAGGAGGTCGACGCCGTGATGGTCTGGGGACCGTCGATCCCGGTCGCCAACCGCGACAAGAACGTCGAGCTGTCGATGAGCCCGGGCTTCCAGCCCGCGCCCGGCCAGCGGTTCAACGGCGCCTGGGCGGTGAAGGCCAAGGAGACCGACTTCAAGCAGATGCTCGACGACGAACTGGGCCGGATGCTCGCCAGCGGCGAGATCCGCGAGATCGTCGAACGCTACGGGGTGCCCTTCTTCGCACCGTTTCCCGAAGCGAACTGACCGGCTGCCGGCTCGCCCGTCGCGCCCGCGCGCGCCAGGCCGCCACGCAGCGCCCGCGAACCCCGCGCGGCGTCGCCGCGTACCACCGCGCGGTCGTGCCCGTCGGACACGACCGTCGCCCACCCCGCCACACCGCAGTCCGAGGAGTCCACGATGTTCGAAAGCTTCATCGAGTTGAGCGAGCTGTCGATGGGGATCATTCCCCTGCTCGTGCTGCTGTTCACGATCGCGCTCGCCGTGGTGATCGAACGGCTCTGGTTCTTCCACAAGGTGCTGTCGCAGGGCGCGGCGATCGAGCGCGACCTGAAGCGCACGGCCTACCGTGACCTCGACGGTCTGCAGGCGGTCGCGAAGCGCTTCGCCGGCGCCCTGCAGACGACGCTGGTGTCGCACGCGCTGGCCTCGCAGGCGCCGGACGCCGAGTCGGCCGAGCGCCACGTGGACGAGAGCATCCTCGAAGCGGTGCCGGTGATGGATCGCAACCTCTGGGTGCTCGACACCGCCGTGACGCTCGGTCCGCTGCTGGGACTGCTGGGCACGATCTTCGGGATGATCAAGACCTTCAACGTGCTGGGCGGCGAGGGCGTCGGCGCCGGCGCGGCCGCGGTGACGGGCGGCATCGGCGAGGCGCTGGTGGCCACCGGCATCGGCCTGTTCGTCGCGATCACCGGGCTGATCTTCCTGAACTACTTCAACAAGCGCGTGCGCCTGGGCGTGCAGCAGCTCGAGCTCATCAAGCTCACGGTGGTGAACCGGCTGCATGGCGCCGGCATGAAGAACGGGGCCTGACCGCGATGCGCTCGCGCACGGCCGCGTACTTCGACGAGCCCAAGGCTCGCATCGAGGTCATCCCGATGATCGACATCATGATGTTCCTGCTGGTGTTCTTCATCATGATCACGATCGACACGATCGCCGGAAGCGGCGTGAAGGTCGACCTGCCGGGCAGCACGACCACGCAGGTGCTGAAGGAGACGTCGATCACGCTCGGCGTCGCGAAGGACGGCGCTCTGTCGATCGCGGGCAAGCCGATCACCGTCGACGACTTCAAGGCCCGCATCGCCGAGGCGAAGAAGGCAGCCACCGTCCAGGTCGTGATCGCGGGCGACCGCGAGGTGCCGCTGCAGAAGCTCATCGACGTGATGGACCTCGCGCGTGGCGAGGGCATCGCGACGGTCGGGATCGCCGCGTCGAAGGCGGCGGCGCCCGCGCCCGATGCCGCACCGAAGGCTGCGCCTGCGGCCACCGCGCCGAAGAAATGACCGAGCCTGCCGCTTCGCGGCCGCCCGTCGCGGGTGGCGCGTCGGACCCCGTGCGCGGTCGTCTGCTGACGCTGCCGCGCGCGTTCGCGATCGCGGTCGCCCTCGAGGCGCTGACGTTCGTCGTGCTCGAGGTCAACTGGGCCTCGATGTTTCCGCCGCCGGAACCGGAGCCGGTGCAGGCGAAGCTCGAGTACTTCGAGCCACCACCCCCGCCGCCTCCGCCCGCGCCGCCCCCGCCGCCGAAGCAGAAGCCGGTGCCGCCGAAGCCGCCCGAGCCGCCGAAGCCCGAAGACAAGCCGCTGCCGGCCGAGAAGCCGCTCGAACCCGAGCCGCCACCGCCGCCTCCGCCCCCGCCACCGCCGCAGGAGACGCCGCCGCCGCCCCCGGACAAGCCGCCGCCCGAGGAGCGCGCCAAGGCGGTGAAGAAGGTGATGCCGGTCTATCCGAAGGACGCGCTCGCGCAGGGGCTCGAAGGCAAGGTGCGCATCCGCGCCACCGTCAGCGCACTGGGCAAGGTGCTGAAGACCGAAGTCATCGAGTCGACGCCGCCGGGCGTGTTCGACTACTCGGCGCAGACGGCCGTGAAGAAGTTCGTCTTCCCGCCGTCCGACGACGGGCGTGACGACTACGAGGTCGACCAGGTGGTGACGTACAGGATCGAGGACGACCGCTACGGGCCTGAGGGAGCCAGGTCCGGCAAGTGATCGGTGCCGAAGGCACGTCGCATGCGGCACCGGCGCCGGTGGCACCGCCGCGCCGAGCGGGCAGCGGACGTGCAGATCCCGCCCGCGAAAGTGCCGCAGGCCGCGTGATCGGTGCACGCGGCCTGCGGTGAACGGTGCGACGCCCGACGGGCACGGCGGCCGCGAGCCGCGTGCCCGTCGTGGTCGCGGACTCAGTAGTCCATGTCGTCCATGCCGTGCCCGTGGCCGGCACCGGCCTTCGCGGGCTTCTCGTCCTTCGGTGCCTCGGCGACCATCGCGTCGGTCGTCAGGATCAGGCCCGCCACCGACGCCGCGTTCTGCAGCGCGGAACGCGTGACCTTGGTCGGGTCGATGACGCCGGCCTCGATCAGATCGACGTACTGCTCGGTCGCGGCGTTGTAGCCGAAGGCGCCCTTGCCATCGAGCACCTTCGCGATCACCACCGAGGGCTCCGCGCCGGCGTTCGACGCGATCGCGCGCATCGGTTCCTCGATCGCGCGCGCGACGATGCGGATGCCCGCTTCCTGCTCGGCGTTGTCGGCCTTCAGACCGGCGATCGCGGCCTTCGCGCGCAGCAGCGCGACACCCCCGCCGGCGACGATGCCTTCCTCGACCGCCGCGCGCGTGGCGTGCAGCGCGTCCTCGACGCGTGCCTTCTTCTCCTTCATCTCGACCTCGGTCGCGGCGCCGACCTTGATCACGGCCACGCCGCCTGCGAGCTTCGCGACGCGCTCCTGCAGCTTCTCGCGGTCGTAGTCCGAGGTCGTCTCCTCGATCTGCGCGCGGATCGCCTTGATCCGGCCCTCGATCGCCGCAGCATTGCCGGCACCGTCGATCAGCGTGGTGTTCTCCTTCGCGACCTCGACGCGCTTCGCGCGGCCCAGGTCGGCCAGCGTCGCGTTCTCGAGCTTCAGGCCCACTTCCTCGGCGATCACGGTGCCGCCGGTCAGGATGGCCATGTCCTCGAGCATCGCCTTGCGGCGGTCACCGAAGCCCGGCGCCTTCACCGCGGCGGTCTTGAGGATCCCGCGCATGTTGTTGACGACCAGGGTCGCGAGCGCCTCGCCCTCGACTTCCTCGGCGACGATCAGCAGCGGCTTGCCGGCCTTGGCGACCTGCTCGAGCACCGGCAGCAGGTCGCGGATGGCGGAGATCTTCTTGTCGAAGAACAGGATGTACGGCTCGTCGAGCACCGCGACCTGACGATCGGGGTTCGTGATGAAGTAGGGCGACAGGTAGCCGCGGTCGAACTGCATGCCCTCGACCAGGTCCAGCTCGTTGTCGAGGCTCTTGCCGTCCTCGACGGTGATGACGCCCTCCTTGCCGACCTTCTCCATCGCCTCGGCGATGATCCTGCCGACCGACGCATCGGCGTTGGCCGAGATCGAACCGACCTGCGCGATCTCCTTGCTCGTGTTGCACGGCTTCGACTGCTTGCGCAGATCGTCGACGATGGCGGTGACCGCCTTGTCGATCCCTCGCTTCAGGTCCATCGGGTTCATCCCCGAAGCGACGTACTTCATGCCTTCCTGGACGATCGCCTGCGCGAGCACGGTGGCGGTCGTCGTGCCGTCACCGGCGACATCGGAGGTCTTCGACGCGACTTCCTTCACCATCTGCGCGCCCATGTTCTCGAACTTGTCCTTCAGTTCGATCTCCTTCGCGACCGACACGCCGTCCTTGGTGATGGTCGGCGCGCCCCACGACTTCTCGAGCACGACGTTGCGGCCCTTCGGGCCGAGGGTGACCTTGACGGCGTCGGCCAGGACGTTGACGCCGGCGACGATGCGCAGGCGGGCGGAATCGTGGAAACGGACTTCCTTGGCTGCCATGGATGTTCTCCTGTCGGATCAGGTTGCGGACGGGGGAGGGCTCACGCCTCGACCACGCCCATCACGTCGTCTTCGCGCATCACGAGCAGTTCCTCGCCCTGCACCTTGACGGTCTGGCCGGCGTACTTGCCGAACAGCACACGGTCACCGGTCTTGAGCTGAAGCGCCCGCACGCTGCCGTCTTCGAGCACCTTGCCGGTGCCGACGGACACCACTTCGCCCTGGTCGGGCTTCTCGGCGGCGGTATCGGGAATGACGATGCCCGAGGCGGTCCTGCGTTCTTCCTCGAGGCGCTTGACGACGATGCGGTCGTGCAACGGACGGAT
>JALORJ010000344.1 GCA_025459035.1 Burkholderiales bacterium | reverse complement strand
GCGCTTCACCGACGACACGTACGCGTGGTGTCACCGCGTGCTCGAGGACGCCGGCGTCGCGATCGCGCCGGGCATCGACTTCGGCACGCATCGGGCGTCGCAGCACGTGCGCTTCTCGTATCCGAAGCCGATTCCGGTGCTGGCCGACGGCATCGAACGACTCGCGCGGTTTCTCGGGAGGTCGGCATGAGCTTCGCGATCGACGGTTTCGACGCCCGCTGGATCAAGGTCGGCGCGACGCGGGTGCACGTGCGCACCGGCGGTCGCGGGCCGGCGCTGCTGCTGGTCCACGGCTACCCGCAGAGCGGGATCATGTGGCGCAAGGTCGCGCCGACGCTCGCGCGCACGCACACGGTCGTGATCCCCGATCTGCGCGGCTACGGCGACAGCGACAAGCCGCGCGACGGCTACGACAAGAAGACGATGGCCGCGGACCTGCACGGCGTGATGCAGGCCCTCGGACACACCCGCTATGCCGTGGTCGGCCACGACCGCGGCGCACGCGTGTCGCACCGCCTGGCGCTCGACCAGGCCGACGCGGTCACCCGCCTCGCGCTGCTCGACATCGTCCCGACGCACACGCTGTTCCGCGACACCGGACGCGAACTGGCGGCGGCGTACTGGCACTGGTTCTTCTTCCAGGTCCCGGACCTGCCCGAGGTCATGATCGCCGCGGCGCCGGAGCCGTTCCTGCGCTTCATGTTCCGGGCACTGTCGTCGGTGCCGGACGCGATCGAGGAAGCCGCCTTCGCCGAGTACCTGCGCGTGTTCTGCCTGCCCGGCACCATCCGCGCCGGGCTCGAGGACTACCGTGCGGCGGCGACCCGCGACTTCGCCGACGATGCCGCCGATCTCGACCGGCGCGTGACGTGCCCGACGCTCGCGCTGTGGGGCGAGCACGGCAAGATGCACACGTTGTTCGACGTGCTGGCCACGTGGCGCGACAAGGCGATCGACGTGAGCGGGCACTCCCTGCCGTGCGGGCACTTCATCCCCGAGGAGGCTCCGGACGCGCTGCTCGCGGCGCTGGGCCCGTTCCTTTCGGCCTGACGCCGAACTCGACCGCGACCCCCCGGTCTCAACGCCGAGACGAGGGACCCGACCCTCGCCACCGCGTCGTTCCCGGCGCCGCCGTCGCGGCGGCCGATGCTCCAGGAGGAAGTCCATGCACCACGCCGTTCGCAGTCGCCTCGCCCCCGTGCTCGCGCTGTCCGTCCTTGCGCTCTGCGCCGTTTCCGCGGGTGCCGTCGAGCAGGAGGAGACCTTCACCGTCCCGAAGCCCGGGGCCGACTACGTCGACGGGCAGAAGCTCTCCGAGCTGGTCGACAAGGGGGACCCCCGCGCGCTGAACAACATCGGCTGGCTCTACGCCCGCGGCGAAGGCGGCGTGAAGCAGGACTTCAAGGAAGCGATGTCGTGGTGGAAGTTCTCCGCCAAGCGCGGCTACACGGTCGCGATGAACAACGTCGGCATGCTCTACGCCAACGGTCAGGGCGTCGACCAGAGCTACGAGGAAGCCTTCAAGTGGTGGATGCGCTCGGCCGAGCGCGGCAACGCGTGGGCGATGAACGCCGTCGGTGACCTGTACGAGCAGGGGCAGGGCGTGCCGCAGAACTACGAACTGGCGCTGACGTGGTACCGCGAGGCGTCGCGCGAAGGCGACGGGCTGGCGTTCTGGAACCTCGGCAACCTGACGGAGCAGGGCCTGGGGACCGAGCGCGATCCGGCCGAGGCGCTGCGGCACTACGTGTCCGCGGCCGAGCGCAACTACGCGCCGGGCATGTCCGCCGTGGCGCGCCTGCACGCGACCGGCACCGGGACCGGGCGTGATCTGGTCGAGGCGTACGCCTGGTACGCGTTCGCGGCGCTGCGCTACACCGACGAGACGCCGCAGGAAGCCGAAGCCAACCGGACCGCGCTGCAGCAGATCGCTGAGCAGCTCACTTCGGCGCAGCGCGAGGCCGGCGACGCCCGGCGTGTGGTGCTGGACGAGAAGTACAAGAAGCCGCAGAAGGCGCCGAAGCCGGGCAAGGGCGAGAGCGCGACCTGACACGGCGGCCGATCGTGTCGCCGATCTGTGCGGCTGGCCGGCCCTGCGCAACATCGCGGTCGGGCCTGCCGCTGCAGTCGCTGGCGTTCGCGGTTCGATTCGTGCTTCATCGGGGGAGCGTGTCGGTGTCCGGCGCGCGCTTCCAGGAGACCGCGATGCGCCGTCGTCCGACCCGTTCCGCCGCCCCCGTGCCCGGCTTGCCTCGGCCCGCGACGCGACCACGATGGCGTCGGGTGGCCGGAGCGATGGCGGTGGCCATCGCCGTCACCATCGGCGTGGGAAGCGGCAGCGCGTCCGCGTGGGACTCGCCACCGCGCAAGGGCGAGACCGCCCCCGTCGCGCACGACCACGAAGCCGACCTGCACGACAACCCGTGGGACACGGCCGAGTTTCCCGATCTCGACAGCCTGTCGCGGCACCTGATCCGCACGGCATCGCGGCTGTCGAAGTACCGCGTGCCCGCCGCGCTGCCGATGGTCACTCGCATCGAGCGCACCGCCCTCGAGCGCCTGGCGTGCGCCGAAGGCGCGGTGCGCTGCAACGTCTCGGCGATCTACGTGCCCGAGCGCGGCGTGCTGATCGCCGCCGACCTGCAGCCCGAGTCGAACCTGTTCCACCGCTCGATCCTGCTGCACGAACTCGTGCACTACCTGCAGGAAGACGCCCATGAACTCGCGACCGCCGCCGACTGCGAGCGCTGGTACCAGCGCGAGCTCGAGGCCTATGCGCTGCAGAACCGCTTCCTCACCAACATCTACAGCCCCGACCGCGTGTCGTACTCCGGCGCGCGCCCGCAGTGCGCGAGCCCGAACGCGACCGCACCGACCCTGACCCACCGCGCCAAGGAAATCAAGGCGCCGAATCTGGTCGACTGAGGCACCCGGCGAGGGGCCCCGCAAAGCGGGGATCGACGGCAAGCCGAAGGAGACCGGACGCCGACGACGCGGTGGTCGTTGATCGACGC
>JALORJ010000045.1 GCA_025459035.1 Burkholderiales bacterium | reverse complement strand
CCGCGTCCCGCGCGAGGAGTCGGCGCATCTGCAGATCGGCGACGCGCGCGTCGAGCTGTCGGACGGGCGCACCGCGACGCGCCGCGCGGCCGACGAAGGCGACCGCGACCTGGTGCTGGTCGATCTGGCGCTCGACTTCGCGACGGCGCGGCGAGTCGCCGTCGCGCGCGCCGACGTCTGCAGCGACACGGCGCTGCGGCAGGTGATCGGCACCCTGCAGGCGGCCGGGCTGGCGGTCTCGCCGATCGACGACATCGCCGGCATGGCAGTGCTGCGGGTGGTGTCCATGCTGATCAACGAGGCGGCCGACGTGCTCACGCAGCACATCGCCACGGCGACCGACATCGACACCGCGATGCAACTGGGCGTGAGCTATCCGAGAGGACCGCTCGCATGGGCCGACGCGCTCGGGCCGGCCTTCGTCGCGCGCGTGCTCGACCATCTGCGCGAGCACACCGGCGAGGCGCGCTATCGCGTGTCGCCCGCGCTGAACCGGCGGCGCTGGTCGGGGGCGCGTTTCCATGACTGACATCGCGGACGCGGTGAGCGCCGACGCGGCGCAGGCGCTGGCCGAGGCGGTCGGGCGCGAGATGCTGGCGGTCGACGCCGCGTCGAGCGGCCTGGGCATGCGGATCGTGGCGATCGGGCCCGGCTTCGCGACGCTGTCGATGGACGTGCGCGACGACATGCTCAACGGCTTCCGGATCTGCCACGGCGGCTACCTGACGACGCTTGCCGATTCGGCCTTCGCCTTCGCGTGCAACAGCCGCAACGCGCTCACGGTCGCGTCGAGCATCGGCGTCGACTTCGTCGCGCCTGCGCGCGCCGGCGACACGCTGATCGCCGAGGCGCGCGAGGTGTCGCTCAAGGGCCGCACCGGCGTCTACGACGTGACCGTGCGCAACGCCGCCGGCGACACCGTCGCCGTGCTGCGAGGCCGCTCGTACCGGTTGCAGGACCGCAAGGTGATCGCACGATGAAGCCGCCGTCCGTCCATCCGGAGCCGACACGATGACCGTGCGCCGACCCGCCCCCGGGGACCTCGAACCGATCGAGCGCGCGAGCCTCGACGAGCTGCGCGCGCTGCAGCTCGAGCGCCTGCGCCACACGCTGCGGCACGCGTACGACAACGTCGCGCCGACCCGGGCGAAGTTCGACGCGCACGGCGTGCATCCCGACGACCTGCGCACGCTGGACGACCTGGCGAAGTTCCCGTTCACGACCAAGGCCGACCTGCGCGACCACTACCCGTTCGGGCTGTTCGCGGTGCCGCGCGAGCGCATCGCGCGCATCCACGCGAGCAGCGGCACGACCGGCAAGCCGACGGTCGTCGGCTACACGCTGCGCGACATCGAGACCTGGGCCGATCTGGTCGCGCGCTCGATCCGTGCGGCTGGCGGGCGCCCCGGCGACATCGTCCACGTCGCGTACGGCTACGGCCTGTTCACCGGCGGGCTGGGCGCGCACTACGGCGCGGAGCGCGCCGGCTGCACGGTGGTGCCGATGTCGGGCGGGCAGACGGAGAAGCAGATCCAGCTGATCACCGACTTCCGCCCCGACATCATCATGGTCACGCCGTCGTACATGCAGACGCTGATCGACGCGATGGAGCAGGCCGGGCTCGACCCGGCGGCATCGTCGCTGCGCGTCGGCATCTTCGGCGCCGAGCCGTGGACGCAGGCGATGCGCGAGAGCATCGAGCGCCGCGCAGGCCTCGACGCCGTCGACATCTACGGCCTGTCGGAGGTGATGGGGCCGGGCGTCGCGAACGAGTGCATCGAGACCAAGGACGGTCCGGTGATCTGGGAAGACCACTTCTGGCCCGAGATCGTCGATCCGGTGACGGGCAAGCCGGTCCCCGACGGCGAACCCGGCGAGCTCGTGTTCACGACGCTCACCAAGGAAGCGCTGCCGATGATCCGCTACCGCACGCGCGACCTCACGCGGTTGCTGCCGCCCACCGCGCGGTCGATGCGCCGCATGGGGCGCATCACGGGTCGCTCGGACGACATGCTGATCATCCGCGGCGTCAACGTGTTCCCGTCGCAGATCGAGGAGGTCATCGTCCGCGTGCCGGGGCTCGCGCCGCACTACCAGCTGATCGTCGACAAGCAGGGCCATCTCGACACGCTCGCGGTGCACGTCGAGCTCGATGCGCAGGCCGACCACGACGAGGCCACGCGCGCGCAGGCGGCGCGTGCGCTCGAACACCAGATCAAGACGCTGGTCGGAGTCTCGACCCGCGTCGAAGTGAGTCCCCCGTTCGCGCTCGAACGGGTCACCGTGGGCAAGGCGAAGCGCGTGATCGATCGCCGCCCGAAGGACTGAAGCACACCGCGCATCCGAGGAGCACACCCATGTACACCCAGGCGATGGACCTTCCGACCCCGGCGCACGAGCAGATCGCGGCGCGCGGCCCGATGACGCTGACCGAGCGCGAATGGCAGGCGCAGTTCGACGCGAAGCTCGATCGCGGCGACTTCATCGAGGCCAAGGACTGGATGCCCGACGCGTACCGGCGCACGCTGGTGCGGCAGATCTCGCAGCACGCGCACTCCGAGATCGTCGGCATGCTGCCCGAGGGCAACTGGATCACGCGTGCGCCGTCGCTCAAGCGCAAGGCGATCCTGCTCGCGAAGGTGCAGGACGAGGGTGGGCACGGTCTGTACCTGTACGCGGCGGCCGAGACGCTCGGCACGTCGCGCGACGAGATGCTCGACGCGCTGCACACCGGCCGCGCGAAGTACTCGTCGATCTTCAACTACCCCACGCTCACTTGGGCCGACATCGGCGTGATCGGCTGGCTGGTCGACGGCGCGGCGATCATGAACCAGGTGCCGCTGTGCCGTTGCAGCTACGGCCCGTACGCGCGGGCGATGATCCGCATCTGCAAGGAAGAGAGCTTCCACCAGCGTCAGGGCTTCGAGTCGCTGCTCGTGCTGATGCGCGGCACGCAGGCGCAGCGCGACATGGTGCAGGACGCCGTCAACCGCTGGTGGTGGCCGTCGCTGATGATGTTCGGTCCGCCCGACGGCGAGTCGACCAACGGCGGCGATTCGATGAAGTGGGGCATCAAGCGCATCGGCAACGACGCGCTGCGACAGAAGTTCGTCGACGCCACCGTCGAGCAGGCGAAGGTGCTGGGCGTGTCGCTGCCCGACCCGGACCTGCGCTGGAACGAGGCGCGCGGTCACTGGGACTTCGGGCCGATCGACTGGGACGAGTTCAAGGCGGTCGTCGGCGGTCACGGGCCGTGCAACAAGGAGCGTCTGGCGACCCGCGTGAAGGCGTGGAACGACGGCGCCTGGGTGCGCGACGCGGCCCTGGCGCATGCCCGCAAGCGCGAAGCGCGCGAACAGCGCGCGGCGGCCTGACGCGATGGCGACCGATCCGGTGACGCCGCAGGCCCCCGCAGGACCCGGTGCGCGGCGCGAATGGCCGCTGTGGGAAGTGTTCGTGCGCAGTCGCAGCGGTCTGGACCATCGGCACTGCGGCAGCGTGCACGCGCCGGACGCCCGGCTCGCGCTGCAACTGGCGCGCGACGTCTACACGCGACGGCAGGAAGGCGTGAGCCTGTGGGTGGTGCGGGCCGACGACATCGTCGCGTCCGATCCGGACGCGAAGCCGGAGCTGTTCGATCCCGCGGCCGACAAGATCTACCGGCACCCCACGTTCTACGTGCTGCCGCCCGAAGTCGACCACATGTGATGGACGCGGTGACCACGACCCCCGCGCTCGACGCTGCCTCGCTGCTGCGGCTGGGCGACAACGCGCTGATCCTCGGCCAGCGGCTGTCCGAACTCTGCGGCCACGGCCCGGTGCTCGAGGAGGACATCGCGACCACCAACATCGCCCTCGACCTGATCGGGCAGGCGCGTCTGCTGCTCGCGCTGGCCGGTCAGCGTGAAGGTCGCGGTCGCGACGAGGACGCGCTCGCGTTCCTGCGCGACGCGGCGGACTTTCGCAACGTCACGCTGGTCGAGCTGCCGAACGGCGACTTCGCGCAGGTCATGCTGCGGGTGTTCCTGATGTCGAGCTTCCAGGTGCTCGCGTGGGAGGCGCTGTCCGGCTCGAACGACGCCGACGTCGCCGGCATCGCCGTCCGCAGCGTCAAGGAGGCGCGCTACCACGCCGAGCACAGCGGCGAGTGGGTGATCCGCCTGGGCGACGGCACCGACGCATCGCGCGCGCGGATGCTCGCGGCGCTCGATGCGCTGTGGCCGTACACCGCCGAGCTGTTCGTCGACGACGCCGTCGATGCGGCCGCGGCAGCCGCCGGCACCGGGGTCGTGTGGGCGTCGCTGCAGCCCACGTGGCGGCAGCGCGTCGAACCGGTGCTCGCGGAAGCGACGCTGCCGGTGCCCGCCGCCACCCCGTTCCGCTCGCGCGGGCGGTTCGGCGTGCACAGCGAACATCTCGGTCACCTGCTGGCCGGCATGCAGCAGCTGCATCGCGCGCATCCGGGCGCGACCTGGTGAGCCATCCGCCGCCCGCCGAGTCGCCGTCGCCGCGTCCGCCGCGGCCCGACATCCCGACCTGGCCGCTGCCGCGCCCGCAACCCCCTGACCGGCGTCCGCCCGCACCCGTGCTCGACAACGCCACCGCCTGGACCGTGCTCGACGCGGTGCTCGATCCCGAAGTGCCGGTGCTGTCGGTCGTGGAGCTGGGCATCGTGCGCGCGGTGAGCGTCGACGCGATGACCGGCGCCGCCGATGTCGTGGTGACGCCGACCTACTCGGGCTGTCCGGCGACCGAGGTCATCGCCGACGCGATCCGCGACGCGTTGCTCGCCGCGGGCGCCACGCAGGTCGCGGTGCGCACGCAGCTCGAACCGGCGTGGACCACCGACTGGCTCGCGCCCGGCGCGGCCGAGAAGCTGCGGGCCTACGGCATCGCGCCGCCCGGGGCGCGCGCCGACGGTGCGGCGGTCGTGCGCTTCGTGCCGCGACGGCCGCCGTGTCCGCGTTGCGGCAGCCGCGCGACCGAGCAGCTGTCGCGCTTCGGCGCGACCGCGTGCAAGGCGCTGTACCGCTGCACCGACTGCCGCGAACCGTTCGAACACTTCAAGCCGATCTGACGCGATGACGCGCTGCGCTTGCACCCGGACGCGCGTCGCGCCACGGCATCCGTGTGCCGCCCCCGACGACTCACCGCTCGACCGGATCCCCGCATGACCCCCCGATTCCATCCGCTGCGCGTGGCCGAGGTGCGACGCGAGACCCCCGATTCCGTCAGCGTGCGCTTCGACGTGCCCGCGGCGCTGCGCGACGCGTACGCGTTCGTGCAGGGCCAGCACGTCACGCTGAAGGCCCGGATCGACGGCGAGGACGTGCGCCGCAGCTACTCGATCTGTGCAGGCGTCGATGCGGGCGAGCTGCGCGTGGGGATCCGCGCCGTGCCCGGCGGGCGCTTCTCGACGTGGGCCAACACGCAGCTCGCGGTCGGCGACACGCTCGACGTGCTGACACCCGACGGGCGCTTCCACGTGCCGCTCGATCCGGGGTCCGCACGCCACCACGTCGGCTTCGCCGCCGGCAGCGGCATCACGCCGGTGCTGTCGATCGCGGCGACGACGCTCGCACGCGAGCCGCACAGCCGCTTCACGCTGGTGTACGCGAACCGCCGCATCGCGACCACGATGTTCCTCGAGGACCTGCAGGCGCTGAAGGATCGCCACCTCGGCCGCTTCGTGCTGATCACGTTGTTCTCGCGCGAGGCGCAGGACACCGAGCTCTTCAACGGCCGGCTCGACGCCGCGAAGGTGGCGGCACTCGCCGACACGCTGCTGCCGATCGACGACATCGACCACGCGTTCGTCTGCGGCCCCGGCGAGATGATCGACGCGGTCGAGTCGGCGCTGATGGCGCACGGCCTGGCGCGCGAGCGCGTGCACGCGGAGCGCTTCGGCGCACCGCTCGGGGCGCCGACGCCGCGCGTCGACGACCCGCGCGACGCGGCCGATGCGCACATCGTCGTCGAACTCGACGGTGTGCGACGCGATGTCGACTACGTCGCCGCCGACGGCTCGATCCTGGATGCCGCGATGCGCGCAGGGCTCGACCTGCCGTACTCCTGCAAGGGCGGCATGTGCTCGACGTGTCGCGGCAAGGTGCTCGAAGGCGAAGTCCGCATGGACCGCAACTTCAGCCTCGAACCGGCCGAGGTCGCCGCGGGTTTCGTGCTCACGTGCCAGGCGCATCCGGTCACGCCGCGCGTGGTCGTGAGCTACGACCAGCGCTGAGCGTCGCCGACCCGCCGCCATGGCCCGACCCCGCGCCGCCACCTTCGACCAGCAGCGCGAGGCGATCCTCGACGCCGCCGCGACGCTGTTCGCACGCCGCGGCTACGCGAGCGCGTCGATGGCGGAGCTGGCGGAGGCCTGCGGGATCTCCAAGCCGCTGCTGTACCACTACTACCGCGACAAGGAACACATCCTCTTCGACATCGTCGACGGCCACATGGAGCGGCTGCTCGCGGTCGCGGCGGCCGAAGCCCCCGCGGTGCTGGCGCCGGCCGGATCGGTGGACGCCGCGACGGCGCAGCGCACGCTTCGCACACTCGTGCGCCGCTTCATGGACGAGTACGAGCACGCGCAGGACCGCCACGTCGTGCTCGTGCAGGACGTCAAGTTCCTGTCCGAGGCGCGGCGCGTGCAGGTCGTCGCGAAGCAGCGGCGGGTGGTCGACGCGTTCGCGCGCACGGTCGTGGCGGTCCGTCCGCGGCGCGACGACGCGGTGTATCGCGTGCCGCTCGCGATGATCCTGTTCGGGATGATCAACTGGACCTTCACGTGGCTGCGGCCGGACGGTCCGCTCGACCACGCCGACGTCGCGGAGGTGGTCGCCGACGTGTTCCTGCACGGCGTCGCGGGCGACTAAGCTGCCGGCCCCCCGTGATCGCGTTCCCGAGAGGTCCGAAACCGACATGAAGCTTGCATCCCTGAAACGCGGCGGCCGCGATGGCGCGCTGGTGGTCGTGAGCCGCGACCTGACGCGCGCGATCGAGGTCCGCGACTTCGCGCCGACGCTGCAGCGCGCCCTCGACGACTGGTTCGCGACGGCGCCGATGCTGGAAGCCGTCTACCGGCGCCTCAACGACGGCGTGCTCGACGACACGTTCGCGTTCGATCCCGCGGCGTGCGCGGCACCGCTGCCGCGGGCGTACCAGTGGGCCGACGGCTCGGCATACGTGAACCACGTCGAGCTCGTGCGCAAGGCGCGCGGCGCCGAGATGCCGGCGACGTTCTGGACCGATCCGCTGATGTACCAGGGCGGCTCGGACAGCCTGATCGGCCCGCGCGATGCGGTGCTCGCGATGTCGGAGGACTGGGGCATCGACTTCGAGGGCGAGGTCGCCGTGGTGACGGACGACGTGCCGATGGGCGTGACGCCGGACCAGGCCGCCGATCACATTCGCCTGCTGATGCTGGTCAACGACGTCAGCCTGCGCAACCTGATCCCGGCGGAGCTCGCGAAGGGCTTCGGCTTCTTCCAGAGCAAGCCGGCGACGGCCTTCTCGCCGGTGGCGGTCACGCCCGACGAACTGGGCGACGCCTGGGACGGCCGCAAGCTGCACCGGCCGCTCACGGTGCACCTGAACGACACGCTCTTCGGCGCGCCCGACGCCGGCGTCGACATGACGTTCGACTTCGCGCAGCTCGTGGCGCACGTCGCGAAGACGCGCTACCTCGTCGCGGGGTCGATCGTCGGATCGGGCACGGTGAGCAATGTCGACCGCTCGAAGGGCAGCGCGTGCCTCGCCGAGAAGCGGATGCTCGAGCAGATCGCCGACGGTCGGCCGACGACGCCGTTCATGCGTTTCGGCGATCGGGTCCGCATCGAGATGTTCGACGCCGAGGGGCGCTCGATCTTCGGTGCGATCGACCAGCGGGTCGAACGCCTGGCGCCACCGGCGGCATGACCCGGGGCGCGGTATCCGCCCGCCCATCCCATCGACGACGACAAGGGGGAGACACGATGTCCATCATTACCCGCCGCACCTTCCTGAAGCGCGGCAGCGCCGCTCTGGCGGTCGCGCTGGCCGGCGTGGCCGTCACGGCCCGTGCGGACGAACCGATCCGCATCGGCTCGGTGCTGTCGCTCACCGGCCCGGCGGCCTTTCTCGGCGATCCCGAGCTCAAGACGCTGCAGCTCTACCTCGAGAAGCAGAACGCGGCGGGCGGCCTGCTCGGTCGCAAGCTCGAACTGGTGCACTACGACGACGGCAGCGACGCCGCCAAGGCCAACGCGTTCGCGAAGCGGCTGATCGAGCAGGACAAGGTCGACGTTCTGATCGGTGGCACGACCACCGGCGCGACCATGGCGATGATCAAGCTCGTCGAGGCGGCCGAGATCCCGTTCATCTCGCTCGCCGGCGGCGTGCCGATCGTCGAGCCGGTGAAGAAGTGGGTCTTCAAGACGCCGCACACCGACCGCATGGCGGCCGAGAAGGTGTTCGAGGACATGAAGAAGAAGGGGATCACGAAGGTGGGGCTGCTGTCGGAGACCAGCGGCTTCGGGGCGTCGGGGCGCAAGGAGACGCAGGCGATGGCGCCGAAGTACGGCATCACGCTGGTGGCCGACGAGGTCTATGCACCCAAGGATGCCGACATGACGCCGCAGCTCACGCGCATCCGCAACGCGCCGGGCGTGCAGGCGGTGTTCGTGTTCGGGCTGGGGCAGGGACCCGCGATCGTGACGCGCAACTACCAGCAGCTGGCCGTCGGCCTGCCGCTGTACCAGTCGCACGGGGTCACGTCCGACGAGTTCCTGAAGCTCGCCGGGCCGGCCGCCGACGGCACGCGCCTGCCGGCGCCGGGCTGCGTGATCGCCGACAAGCTGCCTGCGAGCGACCCGCAGGCGCCGGTGGTGACCGGCTACCGCAAGGCCTACCGCGAGCGCTACAAGGGCGAGGACATCTCGTCGTTCGGGGGCCACGCGTACGACGCGTTCCAGATCTTCGTCGAGGCCGCGAAGCGCGCCGGCAGCGTCGACCGCGCGAAGGTGCGTGACGCGATCGAGGCGACCCGCGGCTTCCGTGGCACCGGCGGGGTCGTCAACTTCTCGCCGACCGACCATCTCGGGCTCGACCTGAGCGCGTTCCGGATGGTCGAGATCCGCAAGGGCGACTGGGAACTGGCGAACTGACCCGCCGCGCGCGGCACTGTGGCGTGCGCGCTGCCGTGCCGCGCGGCCCGTGACACCGGAGGCGACACCGATGCCGAGCTGGATCCGCGACTGCTGGTACGTGATCGCCTGGGATCACGAGATCGCACCGGCAAGCGACACCGGGCCGCTGTTCTCGCGCACCGTCCTGGGCGAGCCGATCGTCGTGCTGCGCGCCGCCGACGGCACCCCGGTGGCGCTGGAGGATCGCTGCTGCCATCGCCACGCGCCGCTGTCGCGCGGCCGACGCGAAGGCGACAGCGTGCGCTGCGGGTACCACGGGCTGCGCTTCGATCTCGACGGCCGCTGCGTCGAGGCACCGGGGATGGAACGCCCGCCGGCGCGGGCGCAGGTGCGCCGCTACCCGGTCGCGGTGCGCAACGGCTGGGTCTTCGTGTGGCCCGGCGACCCGGCGCGGGCCGATCCCGCGTGGCTGCCCGACAACTTCTCGTGCGCGCAGCTGCAGTGGCATCACCGGCCGGGCTACCTGCACTACGACGCGAACTGGCTGCTGATCTGCGACAACCTGCTCGACTTCTCGCACCTGTCGTACGTGCACGAGCGCACGCTCGGCGGCTCGGTCGCGATCGCGCAGGCGCGTCCCGAGATCGATCCGATCGACGGTCCCGGCGCGCCGGGAATCCGCGTGCGGCGATTCGTGCCCGACATCGACACGCCGCCGTACTACCGCGCGATGGGCGTGACCGTGCCGCGCGTCGATCGCTGGTTCGACTACGACTTCGTGCTGCCCGGCACGCTGCTGATGGCCTCCGGCGGTCGACCGGCCGGGCAGGCGCCCGACGATCCGCGCGACACGGTGCGCCTGCACAGCTGCCAGACGCTGACGCCGGAGACCGAGCACACGACGCACTACTTCTTTCAGCAGTCGCACCGCGGCGACGTGGCCGATCCGGCGCTCGTCGACGGCATGTTCCGCGTGCTGACCGCGGCCTTCGAGGAGGACCGCCAGATGATCACGGCGCAGGCGCGCACGATCGCGCTCGACCCGACGCGGCGGATGCTCCCGCTGCACATCGACGCCGCGCTGCTGCGGTTTCGGGATCTGGTCGCGCAGGCGCGCGCGCGCGAAGCGGGCGCCGATACGGCCGCGGTGCCCGCGGCCCGCGTCGTCGCCTGACGGTGGGAGGGCCGCGCGCGGCGCGGACGTCTATCCTTGAACCGGAAGGCGCCGACACCCGAGCGGCCGCCATGCACGAGGACCTGCCGATGAGCACTGCCCCCGACACTCCCGACGGTGCGACCGCGTCGCGCCTGGCCGACGACCTCGAAGCGGTCGCCCGCAGCGCCGAAGCGCTGATCGCCGCGACCGCCGGCCAGAGCGGCGAGGCCGTCCGCGAACTGCGCGCGAAGGCCGAGGCGACGCTGAAGTCGGCGCGCGACAGCCTCTCGGCCGCCGGCTTCGAGGCCCGACTGCGCGCGCGCGAGGCGGCGCGCGCGACCGACGACTACGTGCACGCGCACCCGTGGACGGCGATCGGTGCGGCCGCCGCCGTCGGCGTCGTGCTGGGCATGCTGATCGCCCGGCGCTGAGCGGCCGTGACATCCCGACGTCGACCGCGGCGCCGCACGCCGCGTGCGTGCGGTGGCTGACGCCACGCCCCCGCCGGCCGCGGGACTGATCGGATCGCTGCGCGACGCGGCCGCCACCGCGTCGGCGCTGCTGCGCACGCGGCTCGAACTGCTCGGTGTCGAGATCGAGACCGAGGCGACCCGGCTCGTCCTGGGGCTGGTGTGGGGCTTCGTCGCGCTGTTCCTCGCGGGGCTCGCGGTCGTGTTCGGCGTCCTGCTGCTGCTGATCGTGTTCTGGGAATCGCACCGGATCGTGCTGGTCGCCGGCCTGGCGGGCGCGTTCGCGCTCGGTGCGCTGCTCGCCGGCCTGCAGGTGCGGCGGCTGGTGGCGACGCGGATCCGCCTGTTCGACGGCAGCCTGCGCGAACTCGCGGCGGACGTCGAACGCCTGCGGCGCCGGCCGTGACGCCGCTCCGTCTCGCGCAGCTCGAGCAGCGCCGTGAGGCGCTGCTCACGCGCTCGGAGTTGCAGCGCGAGCACCTCGCGCTGCTGGG
>JALORJ010000343.1 GCA_025459035.1 Burkholderiales bacterium | reverse complement strand
GGCGAAGATCGCCATGTCCATGCCCACGCCCATCTGGATCGACAGCGGCGCATAGAGCGTCCAGCCCGCCGCGGTGGCGCCGCCCGGCACGAAGAACGAGCCGACCAGCAGCAGCGCCGCCGGCGGCATCAGCCAGAAGCTGAAGTTGTTCATCCGCGCGAAGGCCATGTCGGCCGCGCCGATCATCATCGGGATCTGCCAGTTCGCGAACCCGACGAACGCCGGCATGATGGCGCCGAACACCATGATCAGCCCGTGCATCGTGGTGAGCTGGTTGAAGAACTCCGGTCGCCACAGCTGCAGGCCGGGCTGGAACAGTTCGGCGCGGATGCCGAGCGCCAGCACGCCGCCGGTCAGGAACATCGCGAAGCTGAACCACAGGTACAGCGTGCCGATGTCCTTGTGGTTGGTCGTCGTGACCCACCGCATGATGCCGGTCGGGTGACCGTGGGCATGGTCGTGATCGTGCCCGTGGGCGTGGTCGTGGGTGGCTTCCATCTGCGCGCTCCTGCTGCCTGGATCGGATTCGGGTTCGGTCGGCCGTTACTTCGACTGCGCGACCATGTAGTCGACGGCGGCCTTGACCTCGTCGTCGCTCAGGGCGGGGTTGCCACCCTTCGCCGGCATCGCACGGATGCCCTTGATGGCGTGCTCGTGCAGCGTGGCCTGACCTTGCGCGATGCGGGCCTTCCACGCGGCCTTGTCACCCACCTTCGGCGCACCGGCCACCCCGGCGGCGTGACAGGCCACGCAGATGCCGTTGTAGACCTTCGCGCCATCGGCCTTCGCGCCGCCGGCGGCGGGCTTGTCGGCCTTCTTCGTCTCGGCCGCCGCGACCTGCATCGGGGCCTCCGGCGCGGCCGCGGCTTCGGCGGCGGGCGCTTCGGTCGGCATGGCGGCCGCGTCGCCCGATCCGACGGGCGCGTCCGTCGCCGTCTGCGCGGGCGCCGCCGCGACCTTGCGCTTGTCGGCCCACGCCTTGAACTCGGCCTGCTCCATCGCGATCACGACGATCGGCATGAAGCCGTGCTCCTTGCCGCACAACTCGGCGCACTGGCCCCGATACGTGCCCGGCTGGTCGACCTTGAACCACGTGTCGCGGATGAAGCCGGGGATCGCGTCCTGCTTCACGCCGAACGCCGGCACCCAGAACGCGTGGATGACGTCGTTGGCGGTGGTGAGGATGCGCACCTTCTTGCCGACCGGCACGACCAGCGGCTCGTCGACGTCGAGCAGGTAGTTCTCGCCCTTGGGCGCCTGATTCTGGATCTCGTCGAGCGAGGTCTTGAGGTTCGAATAGAACTGGATCCCGTCGCTCACGCCGGCGAGGTCGCCCTCGCCCTTCACGTACTCGTAGCCCCACTTCCACTGGTAGCCGGTGGCCTTGATCGTGAGGTCGGGATTGCTCGTGTCCTTCATCGCGATCACGGTCTTGGTGGCCGGATACGCCATGCCCATCAGGATCAGGAACGGCACCACCGTCCAGATCACCTCGACCGTCGTGTTCTCGTGGAAGTGCGCAGCCTTGTGGCCGACCGACTTCCGGTGCTTCAGGATCGAATAGAACATCATCCCGAACACGCCGATGAAGATGACGACGCACACGCCCATGATGAGCAGGTGCAGGTCGTAGATCTGGGCGGCGATCGGCGTCTGCGGCGTCTGCAGGTTGAGATCGGCGCGGACCGAGGTGGCCGCGCCCGCCAGCAGCGCGGACATCGCCGCGCCGAACGCCTGTCGCTTCATCGTGTGTCTCCCTGACTGCATGTTCATCGATCGTTCCACTTCCGGCGCAGCGTCTGCGCCGCCGAGAGCTTCTGCTCGTCGGTCAAGAATTCTCCGAAGCGCACTTCGCGGCCGTGCGAGCGCACCGCCAGCGCCACGCGATCCCCCGGCCCGACGTGCTCGACCACGAGCTTCGCCCAGTGCCGGTTGAAGCGGTGCGACGTGACCTGCCCGAGCCGGCAGTGCTCCACGTGCACGGTGTCACCGTCGATCCTCAGCAGTTCGTAGTCGGACGCATGCCGCTGGAGCATCCACAACGCGGCGTACACGACCGCGAGTTCGACGCACGTGAACGGGATCACGTACCACGCGCCCTGCGACGCCCACACGGCGGCGATCGTGCTGCACACGAGCACCAGCGACCCGAAGAAAAGTCGGCGGCCCCGCGGCGTCAGCGAGTCGTTGCGTTTCGCGAACAGCGACCAGCCTTCGGTCGTGTCGTCTGCCAGGGTCGAATCCACGTGCACTGCCGTGATGCCCCACGTCGTGGGACTCGCGAGAAAGCTCCGAATCGGGTGGCGAGCCTAGCACGCTGAATTTTCGCCGGGCAAGGCGAAACCCCGCGTGAATCAACGATTTCCGGCCGATGACGCGACGCCGTGCCGCACCCGGCTGGACACCGATTCTGTCCATCGCATCAGTTCGACGAACGCCGTGGCTGGACACGCACGATGTCCAACCCGTCGCGGGTGCGCCGCGGTCCGGACTCGGGCTTCCACGCATGTCCGTGGACGATCTCGAAGGTCGCCGCGCGCACGCCGTCGACCACCGGCCACGCCGCTTCCAGGGCCGCGAGCCGCCGCGGCGTGAGCCAGCCACGGGGCCGTCCTGCCGCCGCCGCACCGGCCGCCGTCGCGCGCCGATCGGCCCGTGCCGTCGCGAGGTCGCGCCATGTGAGCGTCACGGTCTCGACGTCCATGACGGGATCGGCGAATCCGGCGTGCACCAGCGCGTCGCCGACGTCGTGCATGTCGGGGAAACGGTGCACGCGCAGCCCCGGCGCCGCCTGCGCACCGGCGGCGCGCAGCTCGCGCAGCGTGTCGGGCCCGAGCGACGAGAACATCAGCAGTCCGCCGTTCGCGAGCGTCACGCGCGCCTCGTCGAACAACGCCGTCGGCGGGTCGAACCACGGCGCGACCAGGTTCGACCACACGAGCGCCGCACTGCCGGGCCGGATCGGCAGCCGGTCGGGCCACGCTGCGACGGTCGGTGCGGTCGTCGCCGCGACCCCCGGCACCCATCGCCACCGCGAGGCGAGCCGCACCCG
>JALORJ010000342.1 GCA_025459035.1 Burkholderiales bacterium | reverse complement strand
ATCCACCGCCCGGGCCCAGACGATCACGCTGTCCGGCCGCGGCTCGAACGACGCGACCGACTGCGGGAAGAACGCGCGACCGCGGCGCACGCGCACCCGGCGCCCGCGAACCACGTGATCCTGATCCTCGATGTCCTCGGGACCGGCGAATGCGGGGATGCCGGTCGCGAACGTGCCGGCGACCACGGTGACGCGTTGCAGGAAACGGCGGCGGTCGAGCGACATGGGCGGGGCTCCGGAAGACGCGCAAGGGGGCGGGCGGCGCGTGCCCGGGCGCACGCACGGGCCGCCGTCGCCGTCGGCTGCCGGGCAGTGTCGACAGCGCGCGTTGCGGGTCGCGAACGCCGGCACCGCCATGCCATGGGCCGTCCGGCCCGGTTCGCCGACCGGTCGGTGGCTCGCGCAATGAGCCTGTCGTGTGCGCAACCTGCGGGCATCTGCGTCCCGGCCCCCACCCGCATGCAACCCGACCCCGCCGTCCACGATCTCTTCGACCATGCCGACGTCGCGCCGGGCGCCGACGCGCCCGACCGGCGGCTGCCGATCGACCGGGCGGCCGACGCCGACGCGCTGGCCGACGCGCTGCTGCGGCGCCACCGCGACCGCATCGTCGCCGAGCACGTGCTGCCGGCACGTGCCGCGCGCCACGCGCCGTTCCCCGATGCGCTCGATGCGCGGCTGGTCGCGGCGCTGCGCGCACGCGGCGTCACGCAGCTCTACAGCCATCAGCGCGAGACCTGGGACCACGTCGCGGCCGGACGCAACGTCGTGGTCGTGACCCCGACCGCATCGGGCAAGTCGCTCTGCTACACGGTGCCCGTGCTGCAGTCGGCGCTGCAGGACGGCGCCAAGGCACTGTTCCTGTTCCCGACCAAGGCGCTGGCGCAGGACCAGGTCGCGTCGCTGATCGCGCTCGATGCCGCGGGATCGCTCGGTCTGCGCGCGATGACCTTCGACGGCGACACCCCCGGCGATGCGCGGCGCGCCGTGCGCACGCACGCCGACATCGTCGTCACGAATCCGGACATGCTCCACCAGGCGGTGCTGCCGCATCACACCAAGTGGGCGCAGTGCCTGCGCCAGCTGCGCTGGATCGTGATCGACGAGCTGCACACGTACCGCGGCGTGTTCGGTGCACACGTCGCCAACGTCCTGCGCCGGCTCGCACGCATCTGCGCGTTCCACGGCGCGACGCCGCAGTTCGTGCTGTGCTCGGCCACGATCGCCAACCCGCAGGAGCTCGCCGAGCGGCTGATCGGCGCGCCGGTCACGCCGGTCACCGAGTCCGGCGCACCACAGGGGCGGCGGCGCGTGCTGATCTGGAATCCGCCGCTGGTCAACCCGGGCCTGGGGCTGCGGGCGTCGGCGAAGTCGCAGGCCGCGCGCCTTGCGCGCACCGCCGTGCGGCGCGGCCTGCGCACCATCGTGTTCTGCAACGCGCGCACCGAGGTCGAGGTCGTCACGCGCTACCTGAAGGACGTGTTCGATCGCGATCCGCGCCAGCCCGCGCGCATCGCGGCGTACCGCGGCGGGTATCTGCCGACCGAGCGTCGGGCGCGCGAGCAGGCGCTGCGCGACGGCCGCACGGCCTGCGTGGTGTCGACCTCCGCGCTCGAACTCGGCGTCGACATCGGGCACCTCGACGTCTGCGTGCTGGACGGCTGGCCGGGCAGCGTCGCGGCCGCGCTGCAGAGGTTCGGGCGTGCGGGGCGCCGCAACCGCAGCGCCCTCGGGGTGCTGGTGTGCAGCTCGCAGCTGATCGACCAGTACGTCGCGCGCGAGCCCGGGTTCTTCCTTGGCGCGCCGGTCGAGCACGCGCGCATCGATCCCGACCAGCTGCTGATCCTGATGGATCACGTGCGCTGCGCGGCGTTCGAGCTGCCGTTCGAGGCCGGCGACCGCTTCGGCGGCGCCGCGGTCGACGAGGCCCTCGACTACCTCGCGCAGTCGGGCGTCGTCCACCGCGAAGGCACGCGCTGGCACTGGGTCACCGACAGCTACCCGGCCAACGCGGTGAGTCTGCGTGCCATCGCCGACGGCAACTTCACCGTGATCGACATGACCCACGGCAGCGGCCGCATCATCGCCGAGGTCGATCAGTCGGCCGCCGCGGTCACGCTGTACGAAGGCGCGATCCACCTCGTGCAGGCGCAGCCGTGGCAGATCGAGCGGCTCGACTGGGTCGGACGCAAGGCGTTCGCGCGGCGCACCGACGTCGACTGGTGGACCGACGCCGTCGACTACACCCGGCTGAAGGTGCTCGACACCTTCGAGACCGCCGACGTCGCCCGCGGTCGTGCGGCGCACGGCGAAGTCCACGTCGTCCGGCGCGTCGCCGGCTACAAGAAGATCCGCTACTACACGCACGAGAACGTCGGCTGGGGCCCCGTGTCGCTGCCCGACCAGGAGCTGCACACGACCGCGGTGTGGTGGCAGGCCGATCCGCACGCGCTCGCTGCGGTGCTGCCCGACCGGGCCGAAGCGATCGAAGGCTTCCTCGGCGCCGCACACGCGTTGCATCACGTCGCCGCACTGACGAGCCTCGCCGAACCGCGCGATCTGGGGCGTGCGGTCGGCGATGCAGCGGGCACGTGGTCCGCCGTCGCCGACCCGACCGATCCCGGCGGACGCGCTCGGCTGCGCGCGCTCGACGGTGCCCCGGTCGCGCTCGACGGCGCCCGCACACCGTTCGTGCCGACCCTGTGGCTCTACGACCAGTATCCGGGCGGCATCGGCATGAGTGCTCCGCTGTTCGACCGGCGCGCCGACCTGCTCGCGCGCGCCCACGCGGTGATCGCCGGTTGTGCGTGCACGCACGGCTGCCCGGCGTGCATCGGCCCCGTGCTGCCGCCGTTGCCGCGTCAGCGCTTCGACGCGCGCCGCGCTGCACTGGCAGTGCTCGTGCTGCTCGGCGCCGATGCCGCGCCGCCGCTGGCGCCGGTCATGGCGCCTGCGGCGGCTGCGCCATGACCGTTCCGGCGCCGTCGCGATCGCTGGCGACGCGGCTGGCGCGCCTCGGCGACGCCGGTGCCCGTCCGGGCGCGACGGTGTC
>JALORJ010000341.1 GCA_025459035.1 Burkholderiales bacterium | reverse complement strand
TGCGCGCTCGGCTGTCGGATCACTTCGGCCGCTTCATGCCGCCGCGGATCCAGTCGAGCGACGCGACGCCTTCGGGCGGCGTGACCTGCTCGGCCGGATAGGTGCGGATGTTGACGACCTTGACGACCCCGCTCTCGGTCTTCGTCGTGCCGTACGCGGTGCCCTGCACCGCCTGGTGACCCTTGCCCAGGCCCATCACGACCCGGCCCGACGGGGTGTCGAACGCGAGCTTCTCGAAGGCGGCGACGATCTCGTCGTCGGTCGGCATGCCGTACGCCTTCTCCATCTCTTCCTTCACGTTCTTCGCGGCCCCCATCGGGATCGCGTTGCCGATCTTGTCGCGGCGCGCCTTCTCGACGGCGGACTTCACGCCGAGGAACGCCTGGGCGACGCTGTAGGCGGGATAGTTCGGCACGATGCCGGCCTTCGCCTTGTAGAGCGTCTTCAGCCACGTGTTCAGCGGCGAGTCGACGGAGAACAGCCCCATCGGCCCGCGCGCGCCGACGATCGTCCCGTCGGGCACCTGCCCGACGAGCCGATGCAGGTTCGGCTCGCCGGCGACCAGTACGAGCTGCGCCTTGCGGAACAGGTCGCGCGGCTGCGCCTGCAGCATGAAGGCCTCGAGATCGGCACCCCAGAGACTGGAGTGGATGACGTCGGGCGCAGCGCCGGCGAGCGCGGAGATCTCGGCGCCGTACTGGCCTGCACCGAACTTCGGCATCTGCGAGGTCGCGATCTCGGCATCGGGTCGCATGACCTTCAGCGCGTTCTCGAAGTCGGCCCAGGAGTCCTGCCCGAACGCGTAGTTCTGGTTGATGCCGGCGAAGCGCTTCGCGGCCGGCTTCATCTCCTGCAGATAGAGCATCGCGGCCACGGCATCCATCGTCGCGTGCGCACGGGTGCGGAACACGTAGCGATACGACGCGTCCTCGAACACGCGTGGCGTGCCGCAATCCATCAGCACCGTGAGTTTCTTCAGCTCGTCCGCGACCGGGGCGACGGCGAGACAGTCGCCGCTGCCGATGTAGCCGATGACGAGGTCGACGTTCTGACGCTGCACGAGCGTCCGGTACTCGCTCACCTGCTTCGCGGCGCCGCCGGCCTCGTCGACGATCACCAGCTCGATCGGCAGGCCCGCGAATCCGACGGACTGATAGGGCGGCGGCGCCTTGCCGGCGTTGAGCGACTCGACGATCGCCTCGGCCGCCAGCTTCGCCGGCACGCCGAACGGCCCGGACGCCGGGCCCGACAGGAAGGTGACGAACCCCACCTTGAACGTGGTCTTGGCCGGGGTCTGCGCGTGCGCCGCGGGCAGCGCGAGGCATGCGGCGGCGGCGGCGACGATCAGGCGGCGCAGCAGACGAGATGCGGTCGGGCGGGCGGCGGTCATGGGGGACTTCTCCGGAAGCGGCACGCGGGCGTGTCGAGGCGTCGAGGCAACGGTGCGGGACGCGTCGTTCGTCGTGCGTGCGGCACGACGCGGTCGAAGGGCGAAAGGCGCGCGGATTCTCGCAGCGATCGACGTCAAGTCAACCCGCGGAGAAGCCGCCGTCGACGAACAGCACCTGTCCGGTCACGTAGTCCGACGCGCGCGACGCGAGGAACACGGCGGCGCCGCGGACGTCGTCAGGGGCGCCGTTGCGGCCGATCATCGTGCGCGCCGCCAGCGCCTGCGCGCGCGCCGGGTCGTCGAACACGGGCTGCGTCATCGGCGTCGGAAAGAACCCCGGCGCGATCGCGTTGACGTTGACCCCCCGCGGCGACCAGCCCTCCGCCAGCACGCGGGTGAGCTGGGCAACGCCCGCCTTCGACACGCCGTACGCGCCGCTGCGCCCGAACGCGCGCACCGACTGCAGCGACGCGAAGTTGAGGATGCGGCCCCAACCGCGTTGCGCCATCGTCGGCGCCACCGCCTGCGCGAGCAGGAACGGCACGGTCAGGTTGACTTCCAGCGTGCGGTCCCAGGTCTGCGCGTCGAGCGCCTCGATCGGCGGACGCGGGTTGATGCCCGCGGCATTGACGAGGATGTCGGGCATGCCGAACGGCTTGGCGAAGCGCACCACGTGGTCGTCGAGTCCGGCGCGGTGCGACAGGTCGCAGTCGACCCAGGCCGCCGCGTGCCCGTCGGCCTCGATCGCACGCACCGTGGCCTCGCAACGCGCACGGTCGCGACCCACGACCACGACATCCGCGCCGGCCGCGGCCAGCGTCTGCGCGACAGTGCGGCCGAGACCGGAGTTGCCACCGGTGACGACCGCCACGCGCCCCGCGAGCGAGAACAGCGCCGACAGCGACGGGCTCACGGCTGCGCCGGCGCGGCCGACGCGCCGAGCGCCGCACGCGCCGCCGCGACGGCCGCGCGCACGCGCACGGGTGCGGTACCGCCGATGTGGTCACGCGCGGCGAGCGAGCCTTCGAGCGTCAGCACCGCATGCACGTCGTCACCGACCGCCGCCGAGAACTCGCGCAGCTCGGCGATCGACAGATCGGCGAGGTCGACCCCGCGATCGGCCGCCGCGCGCACGGCGCGGGCGACGGCCTCGTGGGCCTCGCGAAACGGCACGCCGCGCTTGACGAGGTGATCGGCCAGATCGGTCGCCGTCGCGAACCCGTCGGTGGCCGCGGCGCGCATGCGGTCGGCGCGCACGGTGACGCCACGCATCATCGCGGCGTAGATCGCGAGCGTGTCGATCAGCGTGTCGGCCGTGTCGAAAAGCGGCTCCTTGTCCTCCTGGTTGTCCTTGTTGTACGCGAGCGGCTGGGCCTTCATCAGCATCAGCAGCCCCACGAGATGCCCGGTGACGCGCCCGGTCTTGCCGCGCACGAGTTCCGGCACGTCCGGGTTCTTCTTCTGCGGCATGATCGACGAGCCGGTGCAGAAGCGGTCGGCGAGATCGACGAATCCGAAGCGCGGACTCGACCAGAGGATCAGTTCCTCGGACAGCCGCGACAGGTGTGTCATCACCAGCGCGGCCGCGGCGCAGAACTCGATCGCGAAGTCGCGATCGGCCACCGCGTCGAGCGAGTTCGCGCACACGCCTTCGAAGCCCAGCGCGCGCGCCA
>JALORJ010000044.1 GCA_025459035.1 Burkholderiales bacterium | reverse complement strand
CGCGAACACGAACACCGTGAACATCAGGTGCAGCACGTAGCTGGTCGGCCCGACCTGCGTCGGCAGCACCAGCAGCAGCAGCACGCCGAGCCCGAGCAGCGTCGCGCCGCGCATCCCCGACAGACTGCGGTCGAGTGCGTTGCCGATCACTTCGAGAACAGTCCCTGCGGCTTCACCGCGAGCACGAGCAGGATGAGGATGTAGCCGCCGACGAGCTGCGCGGACGGGCCGAAGTAGGTGCCCGACAGCACCTGGGTGATGCCGAGGATCACCCCGCCGACGAGCGCACCGGTCATCGACCCCAGCCCGCCGAGGATCACCACGCCGAAGGCGACGAGCAGGAACGTCGGGCCGTCGAACGGCTGGAAGCTGCGCGACATGCCGATCATCACGCCGGCCACGCCGGCGGTGGCGAGCGAGATGCCGCTGGCGACGGCGTGCACGCGGGCCGGGTGCATGCCCATCAGCGCCGCGACCTCGGGGTCGTCGGCGGCAGCCCGGATCGCACGGCCCGCATGCGTGGTGTTCAGGAAGGTCTGCACGGCGATCAGCATCGCCACCGCGATCACGAAGAACACGAGCCGCAGCGTCGACACCGACAGGTCCTCGCCCAGTCGGACCGCCGCGTACGACAGGTCGTTGCGGATCGCCTGTGCATTGGCGTCGAACAGCGCGAGCAGCCCCTGGCCGATGACGATCGACATGCCGAACGTCACGAGCAGCGGGCTCATCAGCCCGATCGACGGCGCCATGCCGCGACGCTCGGCCGCCTGCACCGACACACGCGCGAGCAGCACGCGCTGGATCAGCCAGCCGACGCCGTACATGACCGGGATCACGCCCGCGAGCGTCCAGAACGGCGAGACGTTCGCGATGCCGAGAAACGCGACCGCCAGGTACGCGGCGACGATCAGCCAGTCGCCGTGCGCAAGGTTGACCTGCCGCATCACGCCGAAGTTGAGCGCGAGCCCGATCGAGATCACCGCGTAGTAGCCGCCCAGCATCGTCCCCGACAGCAGGCCGTTGGCGATGTCGATGCCGATCCAGTACAGGTCCTCGTTCATCGCTCGGTCCCGAAGTACGCCGCGGTGATCTGCGCCTCGGACAGCGTGGCCGGCGTGCCCTCCAGCACGATCGCGCCTTCGAGCATCACGCACACGCGGTTGGCCACCGCCAACGCGCGCTTCATGTCCTGCTCGACGATCACGCAGGTCGTGCCCTGCGCGTGGATCTCGGCGACCTTGCGGTAGATGTCGTCGACCACGGCGGGCGCGAGCCCGAGCGACAGTTCGTCGAACAGCACCAGCCGCGGCTGCGACATCAGCGCCCGCGCGATCGCCACCATCTGCTGCTCGCCGCCGGACATCTGCGACACGACCTGCAGGCGGCGCTCCGCGAGCTTCGGGAACAGCCGGTACATCTCGGCCAGCCGACGCTGCGCGAGCGGACGCACGCGCGGCAGGAATGCGCCCGCGAGCAGGTTGTCCTCGACGCTCATGCGCGCGAACAGTCGCCGACCTTCGGGCACGAGCGTCACGCCGGCGTCGACGATCTGTCCGGTGTCGAGCGCGTCGAGGCGGCGTCCGCCGAGCTCGACCCGACCGCGTGTGTGCGCCGCCGCGCCGCGGTTCATCAGCCCGGTGATCGACTTCAGCAGCGTGGACTTGCCGGCACCGTTCGCGCCGATGATCGCGAGCACGTCGCCCGCGTGGATGTCGAGCGACACGTCCCAGATCGCGCGCAGCTCGCCGTACCACGCCGACAGCCCGACGATCGACAGCAGCGGCACCGCCGCGGCGGCCGGTGCGGCCGCGGTGACCTTGGCAGGACGCGAAGCCGCCATCGCGTCAGGCGCCGAGATACACGCGCCGCACTTCCGGCAGATCGATCACGTCACGCGGCGCTCCGACCGCGAGCAGCCGACCGGAGTGCAACGCGACCAGGCGATCGGTCGCGGTGAGCATCGTCTTCATCACGTGCTCGATCCAGAGGATCGTGACGCCGCTCTTGCGGATCGACTGGATCAGCGCGATGAACTGGTTGACCTCCTGGTCAGTCAGGCCTGCGGCCACCTCGTCGACCAGCATCAGGCGCGGCTTCGCGGCGAGCGCCCGCGCGAGTTCGTGGCGCTTGCGCAGCAGCAGCGGCAGGCGCCCCGCGAGGCTGCCGGCGTGCGACTGCAGCCCGGTCATCGCGAGCACGCGCCCCACCCACGCGTCGGCCTCGTCGTCGCTCAGATGGCCGGCGAAGCGCGCCGCGACCTTCAGGTTCTCGAACACCGTCATGTGACCGAACGGCCGCGGCACCTGGAACGTGCGGGCGATGCCGGCCCGCGCGCGCTCGTGCGCCGGTGCGGCGGTCAGGTCGTGCCCGGCGAAGTGCACCGTCCCGGCCGTCGGTGCGAGATTGCCGGCGAGCAGCCCGAACAGCGTGGTCTTGCCGGCACCGTTCGGCCCGATCACGCCGACGATCTCGCCGGCGTGCACGTCGAAGGACACGTCCTGGGTCACGTGCAGCGCGCCGAACGACTTCGACAGGTGCCGCACCGACAGCAGCGCCGTGGCCATCGCGCTCAGGCGCCCCGCAGCGCGGCGATGCGCGCGCGCGGACTCATGCGCCCGGGGCGCCGCGCACGCCGATCATGCGGAAGAGGCGCCGGCACAGTTCGCTCTTCGGATCCTCGAAGCCGTAGATCGCGGTGAAGTGGTTCGCGCCGCGCTGCGGCCAGATCTCGCCGGCGTTGCCGGCGCGCTGCCACTCGCGGAAGAAGTCCTCGGACTGGCGCGCGAACTCGGGCGGCTCGTCGCCGCCCCACGTCATCGACAGCGGGACCTTCGACGGGCCGACGTGGAACAGCGGACTGCAGCGCCGGATCACGCCGTCGTCGAGCTGCAGCGCGGGCTGCATCAGGCTCCAGCGCAGCGGGCGCAGGTCGAACAGGCCGCTGATCGGCATCGCGCCCTTGATCACGTCCGCCGGCAGGCCGTACTCGCCCTCCCAGTCGGTCTGCAGGCACATCGCCGTCAGGTGCCCGCCGGCCGAGTGGCCGGTCAGGTAGATGCGGTCCGGGTCGCCGCCGAACTGCGTGGCGTTGCGCCACACCCAGGCGACGGCGGCGCGACACTGACGCACGATCTCGTCGATCGACACCTTCGGCGCGAGCGCGTAGTTCACCGACAGCGTCGCGATGCCGGCCGCGACCGGGCCGAGCGCGACGCAGCTGAACTCCTTCGACGACAGCATCCGCCAGTAGCCACCGTGGATGAAGATCAGCACCGGTGCGCCGCGCGTGACGCCGGCGGCCGGAAACACGTCGACGTGTTCGTCGCGCGTGGGACCGTACGCGACGTCGAGCTCGCAGCGCAGCCGGTGACGCGCGAGCTTGCTCTCGTCGATGTAGTGGCGCGCGTAGACCATGAAGTCGGGCACCGACTTCTCGACGTCGTACTGCGCGTCGATCTCGGCCTGCGTGATGAAGTCGCGGTACAGCTTCATCGCGGCGCCGCCGACGCCGCCACCGCCGGGCGACGACCGGGCGCGCGCGGCGGTGCGACCGGTCGAGCCCGCGCGGGAGCGGCGGATGGCGTCACGGGCTCTACTTCGCCGACTGGTACAGCTTCATCTCGGCGGTCTTCTTCACGCTCGGATAGACCGCGTTGTAGACGTTCTCCTTGACGAGCTTGCCGCCGACCTCGTGCCACTGCGCGCCACCCAGCGGCTGCACCGAGTAGTGCTGCTCGTTGAACTTGATCCTGCCCACCACGCTGTCGAGATCGGTCTCGCCGATGGCCTTCAGCAGGGCGTCGCGGTCCTTCGTGCCGGCGCGCTGCAGGGCGTCGAACAGCACGTCGTACATCGCGTCGGTGTAGGCGAGCGGCGGCGAGTAGTTCTTGCCCGGGTTCTGCTTCTCGTACGCGTCGACGAGGCCCTTGCCGTCGTAGCCGCCGTACTTGCTCTTGCCCGGAAAGGCCGGCGACCAGAAGTTCACCGACAGGATGTCGACGCCGGCCTTGCCGATGGCCTTCATCGGTTCCGGATAACCGGTGCCCTTGTCGATGATGTACATCTTCGGCTTGAAGTTGGCCTGCGCGGCCTGCTGCAGATAGTTCTGCAGGTCGGGCGGCGCGAGCACGCCGGTCACCACCTCGACCTTGTTGCGCTTGAACGAGTTGATGATCGACGAGAAGTCCGGCAGCCCCTGCGCGAAGCGTCCCGGGTCGGTCGGCTTCCAGCCCTCCTTCTTGAACGCCGGGTCGAACAGCATCGCGAAGATCGTGCCGTCCGGATCGTTCGGGTACAGGTAGCCGATGCTGCCGTTGAAGCCCCCGGGCAGCGCCTTGATCATGCCGACGTGGTTGGTGATCAGGTCGGGCACCTGGAAGAAGAAGTGGTGCGTGTACTTGTAGGTCTTCGGCTTGCCGTCGGGCCCCAGCAGCCACGCCTCGATCGGCGTGTCCGACGTGATGCAGGGGATCTGGTAGCGCTCGCACAGATCCGACGGCGCGTTGGTGGTGTCCGGCGTGCCCTGCGCGAGGATCACGTCCACCTTGTCCTGCAGGATCGCGCGGGTCGCGGCCTCGCCTGAGCCGGCCATCGTGCCCTTCGAGTCGTAGATCTTGTAGACGACCTTGCACTTCTGGCTGCCGACCTGCAGCCCGCCGGCGGCGTTGACCGGCTTGACCTTGTTGTCGTCGAGCCAGGGCGTCTCGCGCCCCATGTCGATCAGCGGACCGGTCACCGGCACGACGCGACCGACCGTGATCGTGCAGGCATCGGCCGCGAACGCGTCGACGGCCGACAGCGACCACGCGGCGAGCACCGCAAGCGGCAGGGACTTCAGGACGGGACGACGCATGGTGGGGTTCCTCGTGCAGTGGAAGACGTGGGACGACGGAGGCGAAGCGACGGGCGGGCTCAGAGCGTGAACTCCACGACAGCCGCCCCGCTGCCGTAGACCGGGCCGTACGCATGCGTGCGTGCCCCGTAGAAGCGGCCGCCGAGCGCACCCAGCAGCCACGAGAAGTGCTTGAAGCCCATGTCGGCCCGCGCCTCGGCGCGAAACTGCGGCAGCACCGCGCGCAGCCCGGCGACGTCGGCGCGCTCGATCAGGTCGAGCACGCGCCGGTTCCACTGGTCGTCCTCGGTGCGGGCGATGCGGTCGGCGCGGATGTCGATCTCGTCGCGCAGGATCGACCCGGACAGCCCGCCGATGCCGATCACCGCGGCGCGCTTGCCCTGTTCGTGCGCGAGCTGCGCGGCGAGCGCGCCGAGCTGCTCGGTCTGCTCGGGCGAGTGGTACAGGTTGTTGGCGGCGGCGACGATCGGCACCCGCGCCTCGGCATCGAGGAAGTGCTGCGCGACGATCGTGCCGCTGTCGATCGGGAAGCCGTCGTAGTCGACGCCCTTCGACTGCACGCCGATGCGTCGGGTGGCCGCCACGCAGGCGTGCGCGAGCTCGGTGTCGACGCGCACGCGGTACGGCAGATCGCCGAACTCGTACCAGTTCTCGTCGACGTGCACGCCGGCGCACTCGGGGCGCGTGAGCCACAGTTCGTCGAGCACCGCCAGCCACTGCGTCGAGTACACGAGCAGCACGTCGGGACGCGCGGCCGCGAGCGCGCGCGCCGCGCGCTGCAACCCCGCCGCGATGCGCCCCCACGGCAGGTTGTCGGGGCGCAGCATCGGCAGCGGCGAACCGGGCACGAGGAAGGCCGCGACGATGCTCATCGCACGGCGCCCCGCCGGCCGGTCGTGGCGCAACGACGCGAATGCATCAGGCCGACACCGCGGCGCGGGCGTCGCGCACCAGTCCGGCCTTCACGAGGTTCCACTCCATCACCGCGTTGCCGGTGCCGATCACGGTGCCGTAGCCGTGCAGCTCGCCGGGGATCTCCGGGTAGCCCATCGCCGAGAACATCCACGTGAACGCGCCGGACTTCACTTCGGCGAAGGCTTCCTCGATGAACTGCGGCAGCAGCTGGAACACCTCGCGGGTACGGCCACGGCGCATCAGATCGATCATGCGCATGTCCCACTTGTAGCCGTCGTAGCGCGCCGGGTGTTCCTGCGACATGTCCTCGGGGATCGCGGGCTCCTCGTGGAAGTGCCAGTGCGACAGCGTGTTCGACGCGAGCAGCACCGCGCGCCGGCCCGTGTCCTCGATCGCCTTGCGCGTGGCGCGACCGAGCACGTCCATCTCGTGCAGGCCTTCCTTCGTGTTCAGGTAGTACGGCGAGTTGTTGGCCGAGATGCCGACGACCGGGATGTCCCACTGCGGCCGGATCAGGTGCAGCGTGGTGATGGTCCCGTAGTCGACGCGGAAACCCGGGTTGCGCATCATCTTCGCGACCAGCCCGGCCTCGCGCGCGTTCGCGCAGCAGGCCTCGGCCAGCTCGACGTCGACCGTCAGGTCGAAGGTGTAGCGGAACAGGTTCGGGAAGATCGGGTCGACCGACTTGCCAGACAGGTTGCGCACGCCGAGGAAGTGATGGCCCAGCTGCGTCATCCAGTGCGGCGAGTGCACGAGCAGCACGTCGGGCTTCAGCGCGTCGAGACTCGCGCGTGCACGCTCGTAGGCCCAGCGCAGCGGCTCCCATCCGCCCTCGGAGCGCGGCTCGTTCTGAGGCGGGTTCTCGCCGTACACCAGATGCGGCGGGTGCGGGGCGAGGAAGCCGGCGAGGATCTGTCCCTGGGCCATCGTGCGGGGTCCTGGTGGCGGTGGGTCGACGCGGTGACGCGGTCAGCGCGCGAGCGGGTGGAAGGCGACCGCGCGGATCTCGATGCGCAGGTGCGGATGCGGCAGCTGGTGCACGGCCACGGTGGTGCGCGCCGGACCGTCGGTGTCGAAGAACTCGCCGTACACGGCGTTGTAGCCGCCGAAGTCGTTCATGTCGACGAGATAGCTCGTGACCTCGACCACGTCGCGCAGGGTCGCGCCCTGGGTCGCCAGGATGTCGCGGATGTTCTCGATCACTGCGCGCGTCTGCGCCGCGATGTCGAGGCGGGTGGTCCCCAGCGCGTCGACCTCCGCCCCGGCGATGCTGTTGTCGGCGCGGCGCGCGCTGGTGCCGGACACGAACAGGTAGTCGCCGCCGCGCCGCACGTGCGGAAAGCGCCCGCGCGGCACGGCCTTGCCGGCCACCACGGTCGCGGCGGTCGACGCGGTCGCGCTCATTCGGGGTGGTAGAGCTGGAACTCGATCTCGACCGTCGCGTCGAGCGGCAGCGCCGCCACGCCGATCGACGTGCGCGCCGGCGGCACGACGTCGCGGAAGGTCGCTTCCCACGCCGCGTTGATCTCCGCGAACCGGTCCATGCGGGTCGTGTAGATGCGCGCCGCGGTGATCTCGGCCAGGGTGAAGCCCCAGTCGGCGATGGCCGCCTGCATCAGCGCGAGGATGTGCGCGGCCTCGGCCCCGGGGCCGCCGGGGACGATCTTCCCGACCGCCGGATCGATCGCGATCATCCCCGACAGCGTGACCCACGGGCCGGTCCGCACCGCGGGGCTGTAGTGGAAACGCGGCGTGTAGAGCTTGTCGGAGCGCAGGGCGAGCTTCATCGATCGCGACCTCGGCAGGGCGGAAGAAGGGAGCGCAAGCCTAGAGCTTCACGCAGACGTTGACGGGTTCGGAATAGAAGGCCATCGAGTGCGCACCGCCCTCGCGCCCGATGCCCGACAGCTTCGCGCCGCCGAACGGGGTACGCAGGTCGCGCAGGAACCAGCAGTTGACCCACGCGAGGCCGCACTCCATCTGCTGCGCGACGCGGTGCCCGCGCGACAGGTCACGCGTCCACACCGTCGCGGCCAGACCGTAGCGCGTGTCGTTGGCGAGCGCGACGGCCTCGTCCTCGGTGTCGAACGGCGCGAGATGCGCGACCGGCCCGAAGACTTCCTCGCGCACGCAGCGCGCGGTCTCGGGCAGCCCGGTCCACAGCGTCGGCTGCACGTACGCGCCGGCATCGCGCGCGTCGCCGAAGGTCGGCGTGCCACCGCCGGTGACGACCGTCGCGCCGTCCTCGCGCGCCGCGTCGAAGTACGACAGCACCTTGTCGCGATGCGCGCGCGAGATCAGCGGCCCCATCGCGTCCGGCACGTCGGTGTGCGGCCACGCGAGCTGCACCGCCTGCGCGCGCGCCGCCAGCGCCGCGACGAAGCGCTCGAAGATCGGGCGCTCGACGTACACGCGCTCGGTGCACAGACACACCTGACCGGTGTTCTCGAACACCGACTGCGCGGTGCCCGCCACCGCGGCGTCGAAGTCGGCGTCGGCGAACACGATCGCGGGGTTCTTGCCGCCGAGCTCGAACGACACCGGCTTCACCGTCGGCGCGACGGCACGCAGGATGGCGCTGCCGGTGGCGGACTCGCCGGTGAAGGTGATCGCGTCGACATCCGGATGTGTGGTGACGAACTCGCCGGCCGACTGCGGCCCGAAGCCGTGCACCAGGTTGAACGCGCCGTCCGGCACGCCGGCATCGCGCATCACCTCGGCCAGCAGCGTCGCGGTCGACGGCGTCTCCTCGGACGGCTTCACGACCACCGCGTTGCCGCACGCCATCGCCGGCGCGACCTTCCAGGTGAGCAGCAGCAGCGGCAGATTCCACGGCGCGATGACGCCGACGACGCCCAGCGGCTTGCGAAACGCGTAGTTGAGCGCGCCGCGTCCGTCGGCGGTCTCGAGGAACCACGAGTCCTGCGCGGTCGCGCGCAGCAGGTCGGCGAACACGCGGAAGTTCGCGGCCCCGCGGGGGATGTCGAGCCGACGCGCGAGCGCGACCGGCTTGCCGGTGTCCGCGACCTCGGCCGCGACGAAGTCGTCGAAACGCGCCTCGATGCCGTCGGCGATGCGCCGCAGGCACTCGGCGCGCGCGGTCGCACCGGTCCGACCCCATGCGCCGCGCATCGCGCCGCGGGCGGCGGCCACCGCGGCATCGACCAGGGCGGCGTCGGCCTCGTGCACCATCGCGACGATGCTGCCGTCGACCGGCGAGAGCTTCGGGAACTGGCGCGCACTCGCCACGAAGCACCCGCCGATGAAGTTGCGTCGCTCGACCACTCCGGCGGACGGGTTCACGACGGGCAGGCTCCTCGCGAGACGGACACGGCGCACGAACGGGATGCACGGGCGGCACGCCGGCTCCCCGGCGTCCGCCGGGGCGAACCGGTCCGGACCGTGGCAGCCCCCGGACCTGCGCACCCGTGCCGTGCGCGACTGGCGAAAACAGGCCGTACACGGCACTGTTATCGAACCTACTCCACGATCCCGACGATCGCAACGCCCGCATCCGCATAGCGCGCACCTTGGTGGTGGCGCATCGCGACGGCGCACTCCGGTCGGATCGATCAGGTTGTATCCGGCCTGTTTTCGCGCCTATGCTCGACGCATCCCCGGCCGAGATCCGCATGCCACGCACCGCCACCGCCCGCCGTGCCGCGTCGCCCCCGGACACGTCGATCATCGACGCCTTCGTGCTGACCGACGTCGTGTCGCACCTGCTGCGGCGCGCGCATTTCCGGGCCGAGGAGCTGTTCGCGCAGGAGTTCGGCAAGGACGGTCTCACCCCGCGGCAGAAGGCGCTGCTGATCACCGCGCACCAGAACCCCGGCGCGAACCAGAACGAACTGGCCGAGCGCATCGCGCTCGACCGCAACACCTTCGCGGAGATGGCGGCGCGGATGGTGACCAACGGCTACCTCGTGCGCGACCGCTCGCCCGACGACGCCCGCGCGTGGCGCATCTTCGTCACCCCCAAGGGTGTCGACGCGCTGCTCGACATGCTGCCGCGCGATGTCGGCGTCGAGGCACGGCTGATCGATCCGCTGCCCGACGAGTACCGCCCGCTGTTCGTGAAGTGCCTGAAGATCCTCGCCGGCCTGGAGCCCGCGCGCGGTACCGCGGCGGACACGGACAAGTGACGCGCCGCCGCTGGCGTGCGGCCGCCCGCCGCGAGAAGCTTGCGTCTTCCTTCTTCCCGGAGACCGCGCGATGGGCGCACCCGATCCGCACGTGATCACGGCCGCGGCGCGCATCCGCGAGGCCTACGCGACCGGTCAGCCGGTGGCACCGGTGCGCGACCTGCTGCCGCCGGGCGACATCGCCGCGGCCTACGCCGTGCAGCAGATCAACACCGAGCACTGGCTCGCCGCCGGCCGGCGCTGCGTCGGTCGCAAGATCGGCCTCACGTCGAAGGTCGTGCAGAAGCAGCTGGGCGTCGACTCGCCCGACTTCGGCATGCTGTTCGCCGACATGGCGCGTGGCGACGGCGACGAGATCGCGGCCGACGCGGTGCTGCAGCCGAAGGCCGAGGCCGAGATCGCGCTGGTGCTCGAGCGTGACCTGGCCGACCCCGGCACGACCCTCGCCGATGTCGTGCGGGCCACGGCGTACGTGCTGCCCGCGATCGAGATCGTCGGCAGTCGCATCGCCCGCTGGGACATCCGCCTCGTCGACACGGTCGCCGACAACGCGTCGTCGGGCCTGTTCGTGCTCGGCGGCACGCCGATGCGGCTCGACGGCCTCGACCTGCGCCTGTGCGGCATGGTGATGGAGCGCCGCGGCGAGCCCGTGTCGCTCGGCGCGGGCGCGGCCTGCCTCGGCCATCCGCTCAACGCGGCCGCCTGGCTCGCTCGCACGATGGTCGACGTCGGCGCGCCGCTGCGCGCCGGTGACGTCGTCATGACCGGTGCGCTCGGCCCGATGGTCGCGATCGCCCCCGGCGACGTCGTCGACGTGCGCATCGACGGCATCGGCAGCGTGCGCTGCGCCTTCGCGCCGGGACAGCCCGCATGAGCGCCGACATCGCGGCGCTCGCCCGCACCGTCGACGCCGCCGCACGCGATGCGTGCGCCATCGCGCAGCTGTCGGCCACGACGCCGTTCGACCTGCCCGCCGCCTACGCGATCCAGCGCGCGTCGATCGACCTGCGGCTGGCCCGCGGCGAGCGCCGCGTCGGCCTGAAGATGGGCTTCACGAGCCGCGCCAAGATGCAGCAGATGGGCGTGCACGACGTCATCTGGGGGCGGCTGACCGACGCGATGCTGATCGAGGACGGCGCCCAGGTCGATCTCGCGCGCTTCGTGCACCCGCGCGTCGAACCCGAGATCGCCTTCGTGCTGAAGACGCCGCTCGAAGGCGTCGTCTCGCCGGCGCAGGCGCTGGCCGCGGTCGACGCCGTCGCCCCCGCGATGGAGCTGATCGACTCGCGCTACGACGCGTTCCGCTTCTCGCTCGAGGACGTCGTCGCCGACAACGCGTCGTCGTCGGGCTTCGTGCTCGGGCCGTGGTCGCGACCGGACACCGACGTGTCGAATCTCGGCATGGTGATGAGCTTCGACGGCCGCGCCGTGCAGATCGGGTCGTCGGCCGGCATCCTCGGCCATCCGCTGCGCGCGC
>JALORJ010000043.1 GCA_025459035.1 Burkholderiales bacterium | reverse complement strand
CACTTCAGGCTCTCGATGCCGCGGTTGTCGTTGCCCTGCAGGATGCGGTCGATCAGCGCACCGGCCTTGTCCTGACCGAGCGCCTTGGTCAGCACGTTGCGGATGTACTCGTCGCTGTCGGTGCCGATGGCCGTCTGCAGCCGCGCCTGCACGCGGAACTCCTGCAGCGTCTCGACCACCTGCTCGCGCGTGACGCTCGCGAGCTTCGACATCGCCATGCCGATCTTCTGCACTTCCTTCGGGCCGAGGTACTTGAAGATCTCGACCGAGGCTTCCTCGCCGAGCGACATCAGCAGGATCGCGCTGCGCTGCACGCCGTCACTCATCGCGGCCCACCCAGTCCTTCACCACCTGCGCGACGATCCGCGGGTCCTGCTGCGCGATGTCGCGCACGGCCTTCAGGTCGGCCTCGTAGGCCTCCTCGGCGGCGTCCATGCCGGCCTTGCCGTAGGTGCCGCCCACGGCCTGGTTCACCGGCACCGCGACGCCGTTGATCATCACCGTGCCCGGCGGCTGCGCCGGGTCCGGCAGCGTCATCGGCGGCAGCTCCGGCGGGCGCCGGCCGGACTGCGCGAGGTCGCGCAGGATCGGGCGGATCACCGCGAACACGATCACCAGCAGCAGCGCGACGACGACGACCCACTTGCCGATCGTCGCCACCGACGCCGGCGACGTGAGCTCGCCCACCACGTCCTTCCACGGCGACGCACCTTCGAGCACCTCGCCCGCGCCGAGGAACGGCGCGTTGACGACGTTCAGGCTGTCGCCGCGCGCCTTGTCGAAACCCATCGCCTCGCGCGCGAGATCCGTCACCTGCGCGAGTTCCTTCTCGGACAGCGGCTCGAGCTTCGGCTTGCCCGCGTTGTCCGTCGTGCGCCGGTAGTTGACGACCACCGCCACGCTCAGGCGCTTGACCACCCCGGTCTCGTTGCGGGTGTGGCGGATGGTCTTGTCGAGCTCGTAGTTGATCGTCTGGTCCCTGGTCGTCGCGGGCGGCGGGGGTGGCGCGACGACCGGCGCGGCGGCCGCGCCAGCGGCCGCGTTCTGGCCGGGGCGCGCGGCCTGCGGGTTCGTCTGCGGCGGCACCGGCGCGACGATCGGCGCGGTCCCCGCCCCGGGCGGCGTGTTCGACAGCGCGCCGGGAATGCCCAGCGGCGCGGGCGCGACCGGCGACGGCGTGCTGGTCTCGGCCACCTGCTGGCTGCGCACCGCCTGGTCCTTCGGGTCGGCGTTGGGCTTCCAGGTCTCGGACGTCTGCTCCGATTCGGAGAAGTCGAGGCTCGCCGCAACCTGCGCGCGCACGTTCTCGGGTCCGGTGATCGGACGCAGGATCGACTCGATGCGGCCGGCGATCGTCGCCTCGAGCCCCTGCACGTACTTGATCTGCGTCGCGTCCAGACCGATGCGGCCGGGCCCGTCGCCGTCGGCCGGCGTGGTGAGCAGGTTGCCCGCCTGGTCGACGACGGTCACGGCGCGCGGCGACAGCTCCGGCACGCTGCTCGACACGAGATGCACGATGCCCGCGACCTGCGCCGCGTCGAGCGTGCGACCCGGCGCCGTCTGCAGCATCACCGACGCCGACGGCTTCTGGGTATCGCGCACGAACACCGACGGCCGCGGGATCGCCAGATGCACGCGCGCGGCCTCGACCGACGCGACCGCCTGCACCGTACGCGCGAGTTCGCCCTCGAGCGCACGCTGGTAGTTGACCTGTTCGACGAACTGGCTGGTGCCGAACTTCTGGTTTTCCATCAGCTCGAAGCCGACCCCGCCCCCCTTGGGCAGGCCCTGCGCAGCGAGCTTGAGTCGGGTCTCGTAGACGACGTTGTCGGGCACGAGGATCGCGCCGCCACCATCGGCCATCCGGTAGGGCACGTTCATCTGCGACAGCGCGCCGACGATCGCACCGCCGTCGCGGTCGTTCACGTTGGCGAAGAGCACGCGGTACTCGGGGGTGCGGCCGTACATCAGCAGCACGGCGGCGATCGCGACAATCGCGGCAAGGCCCGCGAGCAGCCCGAGCTTGCGGGCGTTGTCCAGCTGGGTGAAACCGCGGCCGAGGGCGGCGACGGAGCCTAGGGCGGCGGCCTGGGCCATGGGCGGCGGTCAGGGAGCGGGCGGCGTCCTCAGACCTGGACGTTCATGATCTCCTGGTACGCCGTGACCAGACGGTTACGTACCTGCACCATGGTCTGGAAGGAAAGGTTCGCCTTCTGCAGCGAGATCATCACGTCCTGCAGATTGGCGGCCGGGTCGTCGGCCTCGTAGGCCGCCTGCAGCTGCTCGGAGCGCTGCTGCGCCGCGCCGACCTCGTCGATCGACGCCTTCAGCAGGTCGGCAAAACTTGCCGGCTCGCCGGCCGTCGCTGCCGCATCCCTGCCGGTTGCCCGGGAGGCCGTCGCGCGCAGTTCGCCGAGGAGTTGATCGATACCGGAGGGGGTCATCGCGGAGGGCACCTTGGGCGGGAGATGCGAGGGTCCTTGGAACGGAGCGAGGCTAGCAGAGTCGCAATGCGCGTGCCCGCCCGCGAAGCGGCGTCACGCATCGCGCGCGGAGCCGCCGCTGGCGGGGATCGGCACCCCCTCCTCGCGCAGCTGCTGGAGCTTGTAGCGCAGCGTGCGCTCGGACATGCCCAGGCGCTCCGCGGCGACGGTGCGCACGCCGTTTGCGGCCGCGAGCGTGTCGAGGATGTGGCGGCGCTCGAGCGACCGCAGGTCGGTCGCCGGCGGCTCGGCCGGCGCCGCCAGACCGTCGCCGTCGACCGGCGGGGCGGACGCGGCGAGCCCCAGATCGGCGACGTCGATCACCCGGCCGGCCGCAAGGATCATCGCCCGCTGCAGCACGTTCTCGAGCTCGCGCACGTTGCCGGGCCAACGCCACGCGAGCAGCGCGGCTTCGGCCGCCGGCGTCAGCGTGCGTGCCGTGGTGTCGCCGTCGATCACGCCCCGGGCCAGCACGCGACGCGCGAGGGGAAGGATGTCGCCGGGGCGTTCTCGCAGCGGCTTCTGGTGCAGCGGGAACACCGCAAGCCGCCAGTAGAGGTCCTCGCGGAAGCGACCGGCGCGGGCCTCGGCCGCCATGTCGCGGTTGGACGTCGCGATCACGCGGATGTCCACGGGTACCGGCGCCCGCGCGCCGATGCGCTCGACCTCGCGCTCCTGCAGCACCCGCAGCAGCTTCGCCTGCAGCGCCAGCGGCATCTCGGAGATTTCGTCGAGCAGCAGCGTGCCGCCATCGGCCTGCTCGAACTTGCCGGTGGCGGCCGTGACCGCGCCGGTGAAGGCGCCACGCTCGTGGCCGAACAGCGTGGACTCGAGCAGCGTGTCGGGAATCGCCGCGCAATTGATCGCGACGAACGCGCGGCTCGCGCGCGGCGAATGCCGGTGCACGAAGCGCGCGAGCACTTCCTTGCCGGTGCCCGACTCGCCGGTGATCAGCACGGTCGCGTCGGTCGGCGCGACCTTGCGCGCGAGGTCCAGCACCGCCCGCGTCGCCGGGTCCTCGGCGACCACGGCGCTTTCCGGATCGACGCCCGCCGGGCGCTGGTGCTGCACGACCTGCGCGACGAGGTCGTCGGGCTCGAACGGCTTGGTGATGTAGCCGCAGGCTCCGGCCCGCATCGCCTCGACCGCATGCTCGATCACGCCCCACGCGGTCATCAGCAGCACCGGCACTTCGGGATGGCGCCGCCGCGCCTCGAGCAGCAACGCGCGCCCGTCCATCGGCTTCATCTGCACATCGCTCACCACCAGGCCGACGCGATACTTCGCGAGCAGCGCGAGCGCGGCCTCGCCGTCGGCCGCACCGAGCACGTCCCAGCCGGCGAGCTTCAGCGTGTCGCCGAGCGCTTCGCGCAGTGCCCCGTCGTCCTCGACGATCAGCACCGGCAGCGGCTTCGTGTCGCGTCCCTTGCTCAAGCGCCGTCTCCCTGCGCACACGGCAGCGCGATGGTGAACACGGTGCCCGCCCCGGGCTCGGAGCGCACACCGACCTGCCCGCCGTGGGCGTCGACGACGGCGCGCACGATCGCCAGACCGAGCCCCGTGCCTTCGCTGCGGGTCGTGAAGAACGGTTCGAACAGTCGCGCGAGCAGTTCCGGCGCGATGCCCGGGCCCGCATCCGCGACGTCGATGGCCAGCATGCCGGCTGCGTCGCGCCGGGTCGACACCCGCACGCTCGCCCCGGGCGACGACACCTGCAGCGCGTTCTCGAGCAGGTTGGTCAGCGCACCGGCCAGCGCCTTGTGCTCGCCGTGCACGATCGCGGCATCCGCTGCGCCGGTGCGCAGCAGCACGACGCCGCGTGCGGTCATCTGCGGCTCCATCGACGCGCACACCTCGTCGAGAAGCGCCGCGATCGCCACCGGTTCGCGCGCCACGGTGCCGCCGCGCACGAAGGTCAGCATCTCCTGCACCATGCGCTCGAGGTGGCGCAGGCGCTCGCGCGTGCGCTCGGCGAAGCGCACGCGATCCGGTTCGGGCAGTTCGGGCTTCACGAGGTGGCCGGCGTACAGCAACGCGGTCGCGAGCGGCGTGCGCAACTGGTGCGCCAGGCCGGCCGCCATCTCGCCCATCTCGGCCAGGCGCTCGCGGCGCGCGAGCTGCCGCGACAGCGCCTCCTTTTCCTCGTACTGGCGGCGCAGCTCGCCGTTGGCGGCCGCCAGCTCGGCCGTCAGGCGCTCGACGCGCCGCTGCAGGTCCTCGTACGCGACCGACAGCTGCGCCGACGCCTCGTTGAAGAGGTTGAACGCCGCCTGCAGCGCTGCCGGGTCGATCGCGGGCGGCGTGGGATCGGGCGCGGGGCGGGGCGCGGACATGCGTCGATCATAGGAGCGCAGCCCTGCCCGATCGCGACGCCCGGGGCCCGGGCCGACGCGGTACGCTCGTTGCACCCGGTCGCTCCCGTGCCTGCGCCCCACCCTTCCACCCCGCGATGACCCGCCGCCTGCTGGCTGCACTGCTCGTGACCTGCGCCACCGTGGCCGGGTGCGAGTCCATGAAGACCGGCATGCAGAAGGGCATCCACGTGATGCAGGACGTCGGGTCCGACGTGAAGGACTTCGTCATCACGCCGCCGTCGGCCAACGTGCTGATGCTTCCCACGCGCGGTCGCACCGACCGCGGCACCATCCGTCTGCTGCAGAAGAAGGAACGCGTGATGGTGGCCGGGCGCATCACCGGCATGAAGGCCGGCGAGTACAAGCTGCAGGTCCATCAGCGCGGCAACTGCTCCGCCGTCGACGCCACCAGCGCCGGTCCCGTGTTCGTCCCGCCGCGCGCCCGCCCGCCCGATCTTCCGGCGACGACCCCGTGGGGGGCCGACCTCGGCCGCCTGATCGTCGAGGCGGACGGCATCGCGTCGTTCGCGTTCGAGGTCGAAGGCATCGCGCTGGGCAGCGAGGCCGACAGCGTGATCGGACGATCGCTGGTCGTGTCGGTGGCCGGGGGAGGCGTCGCCGCTCCTCGCGTCGCCTGCGGACTGGTGAACCTGAGCCGCCCCGACTGACCGCGGCCTGCGGGCTGTGCAGGCACGCCGCGCATGATCCCCTGGCTCGGCCGACGCACGCCGTTTCCGCCGGTCGACACCGCGCTCGACGACCCACCCGGACTGCTGGCGGCCGGCGGCGACCTGTCCCCCGCACGCCTGCTCGACGCCTACGCGCACGGCATCTTCCCGTGGTTCAACGACGGCGAGCCGATCCTGTGGTGGAGCCCCGATCCGCGCATGGTGCTGGACCCGACCCGGCTGCGCGTGACGCGCTCGCTCGACAAGGTGCTGCGCAACCGGCCCTACGAGATCCACGCGGACCGCGCGTTCCGCGACGTGATGCTCGCGTGTGCCGCACCGCGCGACGGCGCCGACGGCACGTGGATCTCGGCACCGATGGTCGACGCGTACTGCGCGCTGCACGCGCAGGGCGTGGCGCACAGCGTCGAGGTGTGGATCGACGGCGCGCTCGCCGGCGGGCTCTACGGCGTGAGCCTCGGGCACATGTTCTTCGGCGAGTCGATGTTCAGCCGCGCGCGCGACGCATCGAAGATCGCGCTCGTGCACCTCGCGCGCCATCTCGCGGCGCAGGGCGACGCGTTGATCGACTGCCAGATGCACACCCCGCACCTGGCGTCGCTCGGGGCGACGCGCATGCCCCGGGCGCGCTTCGTGGAGCGCGTTTCGGAGTTGATACACTCGAACGCGACTCCGATGCACTGGAACATGGGACGCACGACGGCACGCGACACATGACGCAGCTCAACGACCTGCCGTTCTCGGTTCTCCAGTTCTACGCGACCGCGCCATATCCCTGCAGCTACCTGGGGGATCGGCTTGCACGCTCGCAGGTCGCCACGCCAAGCCACGCGATCGACACCCACGTCTACAGCGAGCTGGTGCGCGCCGGGTTCCGGCGCAGCGGCGCCTTCACCTACCGACCGTACTGCGACAGCTGTCGCGCCTGCGTTCCGGTGCGCATCCTCGTCAAGGAATTCGTCGCGAACCGGTCGCAGCGACGTGCGTGGCGCGCGCACGCGCACCTCGACGCCCGCATGCTCGATCTCAAGTACAGCCCGGAGCACTACGCGCTGTACCTGCGCTACCAGTCGGCCCGCCATTTCGGCGGCGGCATGGACCACGACTCGCGCGAGCAGTACCGCCACTTTCTGCTGCAGAGCAACGTGCGCTCGAACCTCGTCGAGTTCCGCGACCACGGCACGCTGCGCATGGTGAGCATCGTCGACCGGCTCGAGGACGGGCTGTCGTCGGTCTACACGTTCTTCGACCCCGACCTGCCGCAGGCGTCGCTCGGCACGTACAACGTGCTGTGGCAGATCGAGCTGTGCCGACGCGCGAACCAGTCCCACCTGTATCTCGGCTACTGGATCGGCGAGAGCCGCAAGATGGCCTACAAGGTCAACTTCCAGCCGATGGAGGGTCTGGTGGACGGCGAGTGGAAGCGCCTGCCGCGCGACGCCGAAGCGCCCGCGTGATCGACCGCCGCCGCGCATGCCCTCGAACCGCCCGCGCTTGCGGGCGGTGTCGTCTCGGGACCGCGTTCGCGCGGGTGTCGCGATGAACTGGGGCCTCGCGCGCGACCTGCTGTTTCGCCTCGACGGCGAGCGCTCGCACGATCTCGCGCTGCGCGCCGCCCGCGTCGCGGCATCGATGCGGCTGCTGCCGGCCCCCGCATCGCGCCCCGGGCGCTCCGTGCGGTGCATGGGCATCGACTTCCCGAATCCGGTGGGTCTGGCGGCAGGCCTCGACAAGAACGGCACCTGTCTCGACGCCCTCGGCAGCTTCGGCTTCGGCTTCCTCGAGATCGGCACGGTCACGCCGCGGCCGCAGCCCGGCAACCCGAAGCCGCGCATGTTCCGCCTGCCCGAGGCGCAGGCCGTCATCAACCGGATGGGCTTCAACAACGACGGCGTCGACGCGCTGGTGCGCAACGTGGCCGCGGCGCGCTGGCGTGGCGTGCTGGGAGTGAACATCGGCAAGAACGCGACGACCCCGATCGACGATGCCGCGCGCGACTACGTGACCTGCCTCGACGCCGTGCACGCGATCGCGCACTGGGTGACCGTGAACATCTCGTCGCCGAACACGCAGCAGCTGCGCGCGCTGCAGGGCGGCGACGCGCTCGCGCGGCTGCTCGACGCGGTGATGGGTCGGCGCGCGCAGCTCGCGTCGATCCACGGCCGGCAGCTGCCGATCGCGGTGAAGCTCGCGCCCGATCTCGACCCGGACGCGATCGACGCCGCAGCCGCGATGCTCGTCGCGCACGACGTCGACGCCGTGATCGCGACCAACACGACCGTCGCGCGCGACACCGTCGCGCACCTGCCGCATGGCGGCGAGACCGGCGGTCTCAGCGGCGCGCCGGTGCGCGCGGCCGCCGATCGCGTGCTCGCGCACCTGCGGGCGGCCCTGCCGCCGCACCTGCCGCTGATCGGAGTCGGCGGCATCCTCGCGCCCGAACACGCGCACGCCAAGTTCGCCGCCGGCGCGAGCCTCGTGCAGGTCTACACGGGGCTCGTGTACCGCGGCCCCGGGCTGGTGCGCGAACTGGTCGACGCGACCCGCTGATCGCCCCCTATGATCGGCGCTGTTCCCTTCATTTCCTTTTGCGCGATCCGGGCATTTCCATGTGCGCGTATCGGCATATCGCCCCGCCCTCGATGACCGCCGCCGCCGACGCCCTGCACCTCGCCTTCGGACTCTCCTTCGCCGACCTGCACGACCGCACCGGACTCGAGCGTCTCGATCGCGCCTTCGTCGAAGACCTTGCCCGCGAGGCGCCGGATCTCGCGGTGCAGCTGGCCGAGGGTCGGCACGATCCCGACGCGCTTTCCGCGAAGGACGAGTCCGAGCTGCTGATCGCGATCGCGCCGCACGTCGAGCACTTCGTCGCGCGGCTGTTCGGCATCGAAGCCGACGTGCAGGCGCTCGCCGCGCGCCACCACGCGCTCGCACCGCTCTACCAGGTCAAGCGACTGTTCGTGCAGCGCAAGGCGGCCAGCCGCTTCAAGGCCGACGAGGCCGCCGGCTTCGACGCCGATGCCCTTCGCGGCGCGCTGGCGGCGCATCTCGGCGACGACTTCGACGAAGGGCGCTTCGCGCAGGCCGTGCTCGACTGGCAGCGCGACGAGACCGCACACGCCGATGCGCTCGACACCGCCGCGCGCTACGCGGCATGGGCCGTGCACACGCCGGCCGGGCGCACGCGCCACCGCGGCGGGGTGCTCTTCAAGGTGCCGAAGAAGCTCGACCCGATGCAGCTGGTGCCGGTGGAGACGTCGCGCGACGGCGCGCTGACGGTGCACCGCCTGAGCCATCTGCGCCGGCGCGAAGGCTTCGCGCTGACCGACGCCGGCACCGACCTCGTCGGCGCGCTGGACCAGACGAACTACTGCATCTGGTGTCACGAGCAGGGCAAGGACTCGTGCTCGACGGGCCTGCGCGAGAAGGACCCTACCGCGGGCTTCAGGCGCACGACCTTCGGCGTGCCGCTGGCCGGCTGTCCGCTCGACGAACGCATCTCGGAATTCCAAAAGCTCAAGAGCGAGGGCTTCGCGCTCGGCGCGCTCGCGATGATCGTCGTCGACAACCCGATGCTCGCGGCGACCGGCCACCGCATCTGCAACGACTGCATGAAGTCGTGCATCTACCAGAAGCAGGACCCGGTCGACATCCCGCAGGCCGAGACCCGCACCCTGAAGGACGTGCTCGCGCTGCCCTGGGGCTTCGAGATCTACTCGCTGCTCACGCGCTGGAACCCGCTCGACCTGCGCCGCCCGCTGCCGAAGCCGCCCAGCGGCCGACGCGTGCTGGTGGTGGGACTGGGGCCGGCCGGCTTCACGCTCGCGCACCATCTCATGAACGACGGCCACACGGTCGCCGCGATCGACGGCCTGAAGATCGAACCGCTCGCGCCGCATCTTTCGGGCATCCGCGTCGACGGCACGCGCGTGCCGTTCACGCCGGTGCGCGACGTCGAGTCGCTGCGCGAGCCGCTCGACGACCGCGTGATGGCGGGCTTCGGCGGCGTCGCCGAGTACGGCATCACCGTGCGCTGGGACAAGAACTTCCTGAAGCTCGTGCGCCTGCTGCTCGAGCGCCGCGCGCAGTTCGCGCTGTACGGCGGCGTGCGCTTCGGCGGCACGGTCACGGCCGAGGATGCGCTGGCCGCCGGCTTCGATCACGTCGCGCTGTGCGCCGGGGCCGGTCGGCCGACGATCCTCGACATGCCGAACGGCCTCGCGCGTGGCGTGCGCACCGCGTCCGACTTCCTGATGGCACTGCAGCTCACCGGTGCGGCGAAGCGCGACTCGATCGCGAACATGCAGGTCCGGCTGCCGGTCGTCGTGGTCGGCGGCGGCCTGACCGCGATCGACACCGCGACCGAGTCGGCGGCGTACTACCCGCTGCAGGTCGAGAAGTTCCTCGCGCGCCACGAGGCGCTCGTCGCCGAGCGCGGGCTGGCCGCCGTGCGGCGCACGTGGACGCCGGAGGAGACGCAGATCGCCGACGAGTTCATCGCGCATGCGCGCGCGCTGCGCGACGAGCATGCCGCCGCGGCGCGCGAGGCCCGACCGGCGCGCGTCGCCGAACTGCTGCAGGGCTGGGGCGGCGTGACGATCGCATACCGCCGCCGGCTGATCGACAGTCCGGCCTACACGCTCAACCACGAGGAGATCGAGAAGGCGCTCGAGGAAGGCGTGCGCTTCGTCGAGAGCGCGACGCCGGTCGCCGTCGAGGTCGACGCGCACGGTCACGCCAGCGGGCTGCGTGTGACCACGTCCGGCGCCGACGCCGCGCCGGTCGAGCAGACACTGCCGGCACGCACCATCCTCGTCGCGGCCGGCACCCAGCCCAACACGGTGGCGGCGCGCGAGGACGCGGCGCATTTCGAGGTCGACGGCCGCTACTTCCGCGCGGTCGATCTCGACGGACAGCCGGTCAAGCCCGCCCGCAGTGCCAAGCCCGACACCGCGCACGTGCTGCTGTCGATCGGCGACGACGGCCGCGCGTTCAGCTTCTTCGGCGACCTGCATCCGTCGTTCGCCGGCAACGTGGTCAAGGCGATGGGCAGTGCCAAGCGGGGCTATCCGGTGGTGTCGCAGGTGCTCGCGCGCCGTGCGCCGACGCGGGCCGTCGACGACGCGACGTTCTTCGCGGCGCTCGATGCCGAGTGGCGCGCACGCGTGCACGACGTCATCCGCCTCACGCCCACCATCGTCGAGGTCGTCGTGCACGCCCCGGCCGCCGCGCGGCGCTTCGCGCCCGGCCAGTTCTACCGGCTGCAGAACTACGAGACCCTCGCGCCGCAGGTCGACGGCACGCGTCTGGCGATGGAGGGCCTCGCCCTCACCGGCGCGTGGGTCGATCCCGCGCGCGGCCTGGTGTCGACCATCGTGCTCGAGATGGGCGGATCCTCCGACCTGTGCGCGATGCTCGCGCGCGACGAACCGGTGGTGCTGATGGGCCCGACCGGCTCGCCCACGGTGATCCCCGCCGGCGAGACCGTCGCGCTCGTCGGTGGCGGGCTCGGCAACGCGGTGCTGTTCTCGATCGGCCAGGCGCTGCGCCGCGCGGGCTCGCGCGTGCTGTACTTCGCCGGCTACAAGAAGCTGATCGATCGCTACAAGGTCGCCGAGATCGAGGCCGCCGCCGACGAGATCGTCTGGTGCTCCGACGAAGCCCCCGGCTTCGTGCCGACGCGCCCGGGCGACCATGCGTTCGTCGGCAACATTGTCGAGGCGATGCGCGCGCACGCCGAAGGCCGCCTCGGCGCCACGGCAATCGCGCTGCGCGACGCGGACCGCATCGTCGCGATCGGGTCGGACCGCATGATGGCCGCGGTGGCCGCGGCGCGACACGGCGTGCTCGCACCGCACGTGAAG
>JALORJ010000340.1 GCA_025459035.1 Burkholderiales bacterium | reverse complement strand
GTCGCGGTTCGCGACCCAGACGCGGCCGTCCGGCGCGACCGCGACCGAGCGCGGCGCGGCGCCGACCGCGATCTCGGCGACGCGCGTGCGCGTCGACGCGTCGATCACGGACACCGTGTCGTGGTCCGGATTGACGACCCAGAGCCGCGCGCCCGCCGCCCGACGCTCCACCGCGAGGTTCGTCGACATGCTCGCCGCCGCGACCGACGGCGCGTCGACCCGCTGCACGGACGTGCGCACGACCGTCGCGCCGCTCGCGTCGCGCACGGTGAGCGTCACCGTGTAGGCGCCGGCCGTCGCGTACGCGTGGGTCGCGGTGGGCGACGCGGTGAAGGCGGTGGGCGCGGAGCCGTCGCCGAAGTTCCAGCTGTAGGCGAGGCCCGTGCCGGTCGCGCTCGCGGTGTAGGTCACCGTGGTGCCGGTGGTCGTCGGCGTCGTCGCGATCGGGTCGACGACGATCGGCGGCTCGTCGACCCCGATCGCCAGCGTCGCCTGCGCGCTCGCGCCGCGCGCGTCGGTGACGGTCAGCGTCGCGGCGAAATCGCCCGACGCCGCCGGCGTGCCCGACACCGTGCCGGTGCGGCCGTCGATCGACAGCCCCGGCGGGAGACCGATCGCGGTGTAGGTCAGCGCGTCCGCGTCGGGGTCGGTCGCCTGCACCGCGATGCTCGCGGCCACGCCGCGCACGAGCACCGGGCGCGGGATCGCGCCCCAGACCGGCGTGCGGTTGACGCCCGGCCAGCCGTTGACCTCGACCTCGGCGAGGCTCAGGAAGTTGGTCCCGGGCAGCACCACCCGCACGAAGCGACCGCGCACCGGCGCGGCGACCTCGGTCAGGCGCGCGGCCGTGCCCGCCTGCTGCGAGCGCCAGACCGCGGGGTCCGCGAGCAGCTGCGCGAGCGAGCGGCCGGTCATGTCGGTGTCCGACACCAGCACCGTGAAGCCGTTCAGGCGGTCGGCGCAGCAGTCGGTCCGGTTCCACACACGCATCGACTGGATCGCCTGCGGCGCACCGAGGTCCACCTGCCACCAGGCCCCGGCCTCGCTGTTGGTGTGCGTCGTCGAGCCCGCGGCCAGCGTGCCGTCGCGGTTGCCGTCGACCGCGCGGCTCGGATCGAAGGCCTGGAACTGGCTCGACTGGGTCGCCGCGCGCCGCACCGACAGGTTGTGCAGCCACACGGTCTTCTCGACGTTCGCCGCGCCGAGCTCGCGCAGGTCGCCCTCGACGGCCGGCGCGCCCCAGCTCGTGCCGTCGAGGCTGGTCCAGACCCGGAACCTGGCGATCGAGCCGTTGCTCGAGCCGTCCTGGCGCGGCAGGATCCGCAGCGCCGAGACGTTCTGCGCGGCGCCGAGGTCGACCTGCAGCCAGTGCGGCGGCATCGGGTTCGCGGTGCGCCACGGCGTGTGCCACAGCGTCGCCGGGTTGCCGTCGATCGCGGCGGCGGCCGGCGTGTCGGGCTCGGCGGCGTCCGCGGTCGCGGTCCACGCGCCGCGCGCGAGCGGGCGACCGTCCGCGTCCAGCAGGTTCAGCTCGGCGATCGAGGTCCAGGGGTTGTTCGCGACCTCGGACAGCGCCTCGAGCCTGACGTAGCGCACCGCGCCGGTCGCGGCGACGTTCCACTGGAACCAGGTGCTGACGGCGCGCTGCCCGTTGGCCGCCGTCACGGTCACGACGTAGCGTCCCGGCAGCGCGGGCGTGCCCGAGATCTCGCCGGTCGAGCCGTCGATCGAGGTGCCCGGGGGCAGGCCCTGCGCGCTCCATGCGATCGCGCGGCCCGCCGGGTCGGTCGCGCGCATCGCGATCCGCGCGAACGCGCCGACCGTGCCGCCCTGGTCGCCCGGGTTCGCGAGCGTCGGCGTGCCGTCGAGCGACACCTGCAGCGTGTGGGCGAGCGAGGGCGTGCCCTGCCCGTTCATCGCGAACAGCATCCAGCTGCCCGGCAGCAGGATCCCCGGGTTCGACGGAATGTCGAGGTCGAAGACGCCGGGCGACGGCGACGTGAACGACAGCGCGACGCGGCGCTGGTCGTTGTTGACCGTGTGCGTCGTGGAGGACAGCCGCACCATCGCGAACGCGACCGCGTTCGCGTCGGCGGCGACCCGCACGCGCGTGCCGTGGCCGACCGACGCGGGCGCGGAGACGATCCGCGGCCGGGCGGCCTCCGAGCCATCGGGGTTGAACAGGTACGGCGGCGAGAGGATCTCGTAGTTCGGCTGGTTCGCGGCGCAGGTCGCGCCGCACAGGCCGCCCCCGGCCGACATCACGCGGCCGTCGGGCAGCAGCACCGCGATGCTGTGGTAGTTGCGCGGCCGGGTCATCGCCGGCAGCGTCGTGAAGGTCTCGCTGATCGGGTCGAACAGCTCCGCGGGCAGCACCGCGAAGTCGTTCGAGAAGCCCACGCCGCGGGTCTGCCCGCCGACGATCACCACCTGCCCGTTCGGCAGCACCACGCTGTTGTGGAAGGTCCGCGCGTAGTTCATCGCGCCGACCTTGCGCACCGAGACGCCGCCGTTGACGTCGATCACGTAGGACGCGCGGCTCGCGGTGTTGTCGCCGTTGATGCCGGTCATGCCGCCGGCCTTCAGGATCCGGCCGGCGTCGTACATCACGGTGATGCCGGTGACGGCGTCGGCGTCGTCGCCGCGCGGGCCGACCGGCTGCACCGCGCCGTTGCCGGCGGGGTCGATCCACGCCATCGCGGCCTGCGGACCGGCCTGCAGCACGCGGCCGTTGCCGGCCGGGATCAGCCACATGTGCGAGTCGCTGCCCCACAGCGTGCCGGCCTGCAGGAACGGCGTCACCGGCACGCCCGACAGGCGCCGCCAGGTGCCCGCCGCGGGCGACCAGACCTCCCCGTGCTTGTTGCCGACGCCGCCGCTCCACGAGCCGCCGAGCGTCAGCACCGAGCCGTCCGCCAGCGGCGTGCTCGAGTTGTAGCCGCGGGTGATGTTCATGTTGCCCGAGCGTGTCCAGGCACCGGTCGCCGGGTCGTACAGGCTGGTGTGGCCGGCGTCGATGCCCCCGTTGATCAGCAGCCGGCCGTCGGCCAGGTAGGCGGTGCCCGGGCAGAACATGTCGTGGCCGGTCTCGCTGAC
>JALORJ010000042.1 GCA_025459035.1 Burkholderiales bacterium | reverse complement strand
ATTCGCGCCCGAGGCAGCGGAGGCGAAGACGTGAGCCACCCGGCAAACGCAGGCCCGATGCGATAGCTGAGGCGAAGACGTGAGCCACCCGCTCTCCACTTCTCGCACGCGTCCCCCCTTCGTCGAGCTCGACGCGATCGCGAAGCACTTCGCCGACGGCACGGTCGCGCTGCACGCGCTGGACCTCGCGTTCGACGAGGGCGAGTTCGTCGTGCTGCTCGGGCCGTCGGGATCGGGCAAGACGACGGCGTGCCGCGTGCTGGCGGGTCTCGAGACCCCGACCGCCGGGCGCATCCGCCTCGACGGCACCGACGTCACGCGCCTGCCGCCGCGGCTGCGGGGCATGGGCATGGTGTTCCAGAACTACGCCCTGTATCCGCATCGCACGGTCGCCGAGAACATCGCGTACCCGCTGCGCATCCGCGGCGTCGCGGCGGCGGAGCGCGAGCGGCGCGTGCGCGCGATCGCGACGCTGCTGCAGCTCGACGCCCTGCTCGCCCGCCGGCCCGCGCAGTTGTCCGGGGGACAGGCGCAGCGCGTCGCGGTGGCGCGTGCGCTGGTGTGGGAGCCGCGACTGGTGCTGATGGACGAGCCGTTGTCGAACCTCGACGCGCTGCTGCGGCTGCACACCCGCACCGAACTGAAGCGGCTGCATCGCACGCTCGGCCGCACCTTCGTGTTCGTCACGCACGACCAGGAAGAAGCGATGACCCTCGGCACGCGCATCGCGGTGCTGCGCGACGGCAGGCTCGAACAGTTCGCACCGCCGATCGAGATCTGGCGCCGGCCGGCGACGCGCTTCGTCGCCGAGTTCATCGGTCGCCCCGCGATGAACACGCTCGAAGGCCAGGTCCGCGCCGGTCGGTTCGAAGCCGACGGCGTGGGGCTGCCGCTGCCCGGCGCACCGGACGGCCCGCTCGTCATCGGCGTCCGCCCCGAACACCTGACGCTGGCGCCCGCCGGCGAAGCGGCGGCGCACGACGGCGTCGTCGGCGTGGTCGACGTCGTCGAGGCCGTGCCGCCCGACACGCTGGTCATGGTGCGCGTGGGCGGCGTGACCTGGGCCGTACGCGTCGCGGCCGACACCGTCCCGTGGGTGACGGGCGCGCCGGTGCGGCTGCACTGGGCCCCCGACGCACTGCACCGCTTCGACGCCGGCGACGGGCGGCGCATCGACTGACGCGCGGCGGCGAGAACGCGCGGTTCGCGGACTACACTCGCGCGATCCCGCTGGAGGCCGGCCCCCATGAACATCCGCGATCTCGTTCCCGAGCAGCTGTCCGATCTCAACCTCGACCCGCTGTGGCTGCCGTTCACCGCCAACCGGGCGTTCAAGCAGCAGCCGCGGCTGTTCACGTCGGCCAAGGGCATGTACTACCGCGACATCGCCGGGCGCGAGATCCTCGACGGCATCGCCGGGCTGTGGGCGGTGAACGCCGGGCATTGCCGCGAGTCGATCGTCGACGCGATCCGCAAGCAGGCCGAGAACGTCGACTACGTCACCGGCTTCCAGGTGCACAACCCGGCGGCGTTCGTCGCCGCCGAACGCCTCGTGCGCATCACCCCGCCCGGCATGGGCCACGTGTTCTACGTGAACTCCGGCTCCGAAGCCGTCGACACGGCGCTCAAGATCGCGCTGGCGTACCACCGGGCGCGCGGGCAGGGCACGCGCACGAAGCTCATCGGGCGCGAACGCGGCTACCACGGCGTGGGCTTCGGCGGCATCTCGGTCGGCGGCATGGTCGCCAACCGCAAGGTCTTCGGCGGCAACCTGCTGCCCAACGTCGACCACCTGCCGCACACGCACGACCTGTCGAAGAACGCGTTCTCGCGCGGCCAGCCGGCGCACGGCGCGAACCTCGCCGACGAGCTCGAGCGCCTCGTGCAGCTGCACGACGCGTCGAACATCGCCGCGGTGATCGTCGAACCCGTCGCCGGCTCGACCGGCGTGCTGATCCCGCCGCAGGGCTATCTGCAACGGCTGCGCGACATCTGCACGAAGCACGGCATCCTGCTGATCTTCGACGAGGTCATCACCGGTTTCGGCCGCACCGGCAACGCGTTCGCGTCGCAGACCTTCGGCGTCACGCCCGACCTGATCACGTGCGCCAAGGCGCTCACGAACGCGGCCGTGCCGATGGGTGCGGTGGTCGTGAAGAACGAGATCTACGACACCTTCATGGATCCGAACGCCGGCGCCGGCATCGAGTTCTTCCACGGCTACACGTACTCGGGGCATCCGCTCGCGGCGGCCGCGTCGATCGCGACGCTCGACCTGTTCGCCGAAGAGGGTCTGTTCGAGCGCTGCGCGTCGCTGTCGCAGTACTGGGAGGACGCGGCGCATTCGCTGCGCGGCCTGCCGCACGTGATCGACGTGCGCAACATCGGCCTGATCGCCGGCATCGAGCTCGAGTCGATCCCCGGCAAGCCGGGGGCGCGTGCGTGGGAAGCCTTCCTGCGCGCCTACGACATGGGTGTGCTGATCCGCGCGCCGGGCGACACCATCGCGCTGTCGCCGCCGCTGATCGTCGAGAAGCCGCAGATCGACCGCATGTTCGAGACCCTTCACACGGTGCTGAAGGACCTGCCCTGATCCCGGCGTCCGACCGCCCCGGCCGATGACCGACGACGCCCGGCGCGATCGGTCCCCCGTACCGCCCGCCGGCGGTGCGCTCGGGCGGGCCGACCCGTGGCAGTTCCTGTCCGCGTTCACGCAGGCGCGCATCGGTCTGGGCCGCTGCGGCGGCAGCGTGCCGACGGCGCCGCTGCTGCAGTTCCAGCTGGCCCACGCGCGCGCCCGCGACGCGGTGCACCGCACGCTCGATCCGATCGCGCTCGCGGCGGGCCTGGGGCAGGCGGGCTTCGACGTGCTGCATCTGGCGAGCGCCGCGCCCGACCGCCGCACCTTCATTGCGCGGCCCGACCTGGGTCGCATCCTGAGCGACGCGTCACGCGCGACGCTGGAACAGCGCCCGCCGGCGGCCGTGCCGTACGACGTCGCGTTCGTCGTGACCGACGGCCTGTCGGCACTGGCGGTCGAGCGTCACGCGCTGCCGTTTCTCGCACAGATCGCGCCGCGGCTGGCGGCTGCCGACTGGCGTATCGCTCCGGTGTGCATCGTCGAGCAGGGGCGCGTGGCGGTCGCCGACGAGGTCGGTGCGCTGCTGCCTGCGCGCATGACCGTGATCCTGGTCGGCGAGCGTCCGGGCCTGTCGTCCCCCGACAGCCTCGGTCTGTACCTGACGTGGGACCCGCTGCCCGGCCGCAGCAACGCCGAGCGCAACTGCATCTCGAACGTGCGCGAGCCCGACGGGCTGGCGTACGCCGTCGCGGCGCACAAGCTGTTCTTCCTGCTGACGGAGGCCCGGCGCCGCAAGCTGTCCGGCGTCGACCTGAAGGAAGACGCGGCGGCGCTCGAAGCCCCCGACACGACCGCCGCGCTGCCCCCGGGCTGATCGGCGTCGCCGCCGTCCGGTCGCGCGATCGGCGTGGAGCCGTCTCGAACGCAGGCCACACCGCCGCCGTCGGCGCTCCGGCTGCGGGCTTGACCTGCGCCGACCGCGGCGCTGGCACGGACTTCGCAAAGACCTGCCGCGCAACCCACAAGCGGTCGAGGAGACCTTCCCGCCATGTACGCCGACATCCTGAAGCCCGCCCTTGCCATCGTCGCCGCCGCGGCCGCCTTCGCCCTGACGGCGCCGACACAGGCCGACAGCCGTTCGGCAGCGCGCAGCCAGGCCGCGTCGCAGCCCGACGCGAAGGTCGCGTCCAACGCCGCGCAGGCACCGGCACGCAACTGACCGCGGCGTCTCCGGCGGCGGGCGTCAGGCCGGCCGCCGTCGCGTGACGATCCGTCGGGCGCAGCGCGTCAGTCGGCGCCGCCGATCGCGCGGCCGGCCGCGACCGCCGAAGCCCACGCCCACTGAAAGTTGAAGCCCCCGAGGTGGCCGGTCACGTCGACCACCTCGCCGACGAAGTGCAGGCCCGGCACCGCCCGAGCCTCGAGCGTCTTCGACGACAACGCGTCGGTGTCGATGCCGCCCAGCGTCACTTCCGCCTTCGACCAGCCGACGCTGCCCGAAGGCGTCACCGGCCAGTCGTGCAGGCGTGACGCCAGCTGCCGCAGCGTGCGGTCCGGCGTCTGGTCGAGCGCGCTTGTCGCCCCTTCCGTCTCGCAGAACGCCTGGGCGAAGCGCTTCGGCAGCCACTCGCCGACCACCGTCGCGACCTGCGCGCGGCTGCGGCGCTCGGCGAACAACGCCGCTTCGGCGTCACGATCGGGCAGCAGATCGACGTGCAGCGCATCGCCGGGCCGCCAGTACGACGACGCCTGCAGCACCGCCGGACCCGACAGGCCGCGGTGCGTGAGCAGCAGCGCTTCACGGAAGCGCCCGCCGTTGCACGTCACCTCGGCGTCGAGCGACACCCCCGACAGTTCGCCGTAGCGCGCCAGCGCGTCGGGCGCGAACACGAGCGGGACCAGACCCGCGCGCGGTGTCACGACCGGCAACCCGAACTGCTCGGCGATGCGATAGCCCAGCGGCGTGGCGCCGATCTTCGGGATCGACAGCCCGCCGGTGGCGACGACCAGCACCGACGCTTCGACCGCGCCCCCGGACGTCTCGACCCGGAAGCCGGCAGGTCCGCGCGCGACGGCCGTGACGTCGACCGGCCGCAACCAGTGCACGCCGCCGGCGTCGCACTCGGCCTGCAGCATCGCGATGATCTGCGTCGCGCTGCCGTCGCAGAACAGCTGACCCAGCGTCTTCTCGTGCCACGCGATGCGGTGGCGGTCGACGAGCGCGACGAAGTCCTGCGGCGTGTAGCGCGCCAGCGCCGAGCGGCAGAAGCGCGGGTTGCGTGACAGGTAGTGCTGCGGCCCCGCGTGGCGGTTGGTGAAGTTGCACCGCCCTCCGCCGGAGATGCGGATCTTCTCGCCCAGCCGCGGGAAGTGGTCGACGAGCAGCACGCGCCGACCGCACTGCCCGATCGTCGCCGCGCACAGCATGCCCGCCGCACCGGCTCCGAGGACGATCGCGTCGAAGCGCGGGGTCATGGTCGCCCCCGAGCCGGTGCTCAGCCGGCGGCCTTCGCGGCGAGCTTCGCGTCGAACTTCGCGCGGTCGATGACGAAGCGCTCGTGACGCCCGCGCGAGATCACTTCGCGCGCGTCGCGGGCCTCCACGGCGAAGACCAGCCGGCGCCCGTCGACCTCGACCAGCGTCGCGACCGCGACCACTTCCATCCCCGGTGGCGTCGCGGCGACGTGGCTGAAGTCGACGTGCGTGCCGACGGTCTGCTCGCCCGGCTCGAGATGCGGCAGCACGCACTCCAGACAGGCCCACTCGAGGAAGCCGACCATGAAGCCGGTCGCGAACACCGCGGGCATCGACTGGAACGACGGTGCTTCGGGGTACAGCGCGGGAACGGTCTTGGCGTCGGTGACGGTGAAGCGCAGTTCGTGGGCGAGACCGGGGACGAGCGAAGGGCGCATGGGCAGTCGGCGCGGAGCGCGCAGGTCGGAAGGGCCGCCGATTGTCCGCGATGCGCGCAGGGGGCCTTCGCAGCGCACGACCGGCGGCGGCCCGTGCGCGCACGCGGGCGATTCGTACGCCGGACGCACCGATCCGAGCGGGCACACTCGGCTCCCTCGCCCTGCCCGGTCCTCGCCTGCCCGATGGCTGCCGTCGCTCCCGCGTCACCGCTGTCCCCGCGTTCGCTCTGGCGGGACCTGTCGCTGCCGGCGCTCGTCACCGGCTTCGTCACCGTCCTGGTCGGATACAGCGGCACCGCGGCTGTGGTGTTCGAGGCGGCCCGCGCACTCGGGGCGAACGACGCGCAGGTCGCGTCGTGGATGTGGTCGCTGGGCATCGGCGCGGGCGTGCTCGGCATCGCGCTGTCGTGGTGGTACCGGCAACCGGTCGTCCCGGCCTGGTCGACCCCGGGCGCCGCGCTGTTCGTCACCGGCGTCGCGGGTGTCACGCTCGGGCAGGCCGTCGGCGCCTTCATGGTCGCCGGCGCGCTGGTCGCGATCGTGGGGTTCTCGGGCCTGTTCGCGCGGCTGATGGACCGGGTGCCGGCAGCGCTCGGCGCCGGGCTGCTCGCCGGCGTCCTGCTGCGTTTCGGCCTGCAGGCGTTCGCGTCGGCCGCGACCGCACCGGGCCTGGTGGTCGCGATGTTCGGCACCTATCTCGTGATGCGGCGCGCCGCCGCCCGGTGGGCCGTGATCGCGACGCTCGCCGTCGGCATCGCGATCGCCGCGATCACCGGCACGCTGCATGCCGACGCGATCGCGTTCGTCGCGGCGACGCCGGTATGGGTCACCCCGGCCCTGTCGGGCACGGCGCTGCTCGGCATCGCGCTGCCGCTGTTCGTCGTGACGATGGCCTCGCAGAACATTCCGGGGGTCGCCGCGATCCGCGCCGCCGGCTACGACACGCCGGTGTCGGCGCCGGTCGGCTGGACCGGCGCGATGACCGTCGCGCTCGCGCCGTTCGGTGGCTACATGTTCAACCTCGCGGCGATCACCGCCGCGATCTGCATGGGTCGCGAGGCGCATCCCGACCCGGCGCGGCGCTACGTCGCGGCGATGGCCGCCGGCGGCGTCTACCTGCTGCTGGGCATCGGCGGTGCGACCGTCGGCGCGCTGTTCACCGCCTTCCCGCGCGCGCTGGTGGTCGGCATCGCCGGGCTGGCGCTGCTCGGCACGATCGGCAACGGTCTGGCCACCGCGATGCGCGACGAGACGACGCGCGAGCCCGCGCTGATCACGTTTCTCGTCACGGCCTCCGGCGTCACGCTGGCCGGCATCGGCTCCGCGTTCTGGGGGCTCGTGGCGGGGGCGGTGGCCCTGGGCGTGGCGACGTGGGGGCGGCGCTGACGCACGTGCCGCGATGCGCGTGACGTCTCTTCGCGCATCGACGACCCGCGCGAGTCGGAACGCGCAGTCGCCGACCTTCCCGAGCGGGCCGCCCTCGGATCCGGCCGTCGCGGGGGTCGCGACGCGCGACCGCGCGCGTCGCGCCCACTCCCACCAATGGCAGCGTCCACTGCCGCCTTCCGTCTCTCGGCCGCTTGTGGCGACGCGCGCGCGCGTCGATCGTCGGTACACCGCACGGCGAGGGGCCGCGCGGTCTTCCGGGGGATCCGCATGCACCCATCGTCCACCAGCCGTCGCCGCTTTCTCGCGACCGCGTCGGCACTCGCGTTCGCGACGGTCGCAGCGCGCGCGCGTGCGACGGCCGCCACGCCGCTCGTCGTGCACACCCACACGTCCGACGCGACCGCGTGGCACGTCAACAGCCTGATCGTCGAGTCGCGCGACGCGCTGCTGATCGTCGATGCGCAGCTGCACGCCCGCGACGCGGTGGAGGTCGCGCGGCGCGCGCGCGCGCTCGGCAAGCCGGTCGCGGCGGTGCTCGTCACGCATCCGCACAAGGACCACTTCGGCGGCCTCGCGGCCCTGCGCCGGCGACTCGGCGGTGTGCCCGTGCTCGCGAATGCCACGACACGGCGCGTGCTCGAACTCGACACGCTGGCGCGCGCCACGGCGCTCGGCACCGAGGCCGACCTCGGCTGGCTGCCGGAGGCCGCGCTCGTGCCCGGCGACACGATCGATCTCGGCGACACGCACGTCGTCGTCGACGAGTTCGTCGATCACGAAGCCCACCGCCTGGTCGCGCTGTACGCACCGGCCACCGGCGATCTGCTGGCAGGCGACCTGATCTACGCGGGCAGCCATGCGTGGCTGGGCGAAGGCCGCACCGCCGGCTGGATCGACGCGCTGCTCGCCGCACAGCACCGCTGGCCGGGCGTCGCGCGGGTCCACGCGGGTCACGGCGCGACGCGCGACGGCGATCCGATCGCGATCCAGATGGACTACCTCGTCGCGACGCGCCATGCGGTGGGGATGGCGATGGGCGCGGACGGTCGCGTCGACGCCGCCGGCATCGCGCGGATCGCGGCGACGCTCGAGCGGCAGTTCCCGCATCTCGGCCTCGGCCAACTGGTGCCGGGGAACGTGCGGGCGGTGGCGCGGGAACTGGCCGCCGGCGGGTGACCCGGCGGCCTTTCCCGGGCCCGCGCGGCGTCGCCCGCCCGCCGCGGTTCATCGACGCCCGACCCGGTCGCCGGCCGGCCGTCGACCGCGGGCCCCGGTGCCGCTGCATGTCGCACTGCGGCATGGGCCCTATCGCGCCGACGCCGGATTTCGCCCGCCCGACCTGAGATGCTCCGGGGATGCCTCCGGACCTCGCCCACGCCGCCCTGCCGCTGCCCGGCCGCAAGCCGGTCCCCGAGTGGCTGCTGCTGTCGCTGCTCGCGCTCAACACCTTCGTCATCACGACGGCGGGCACCAGCCTGTCGCCGTTCCTGCACGAGATGGCGCAGGACTTCGACGTGTCGCTCGGAATGGTCGGCAGCCTGCTCGCGTGGCAGGCGGTCGCCTGGGGCGTCGGATCGCTGGTGCTCGGGCGACTGTCCGACCGGCTCGGCCGCCGCGTGCCGCTGCTGGTCGCGGTGCTGCTTTTCGGCGTGACGCGCCTCGGACTGTCGACCGCGGACTCGTTCGGATCCGCCGTGTTCTGGCAGACCGCCAGCGGCGCCTGCGGCGGGGCCTTCATGGGGGTAGTGTTCGCGGCCGGATCGGATCACACCCCGATCGAGCGTCGCGGACGCGCGCTCGGCTGGATCCTCACCGGACAGTCGCTGTCGCTGCTGCTGGGCACGCCGACCGCGGCGCTGCTCGGCAGCTTCGGCGGCTGGGAACTGGCGGCGCGCGTGCACGGCGCACTCGCGTTTGTCGTGTTCGCGCTCACGTGGCTGCTGCTGCCGGCCGACCCGAGACGTGCGATCGCGGCCTCGACCGACGCGCCCGCCGCGCCGCTGCGGCTGCGGCCGCTGGTGCCGTATCTGTCCGCGAGCCTGATGGAGCGCGTCGGCTTCGGCCTGATCGGGATCTACTTCGCGGCCTTCCTGCAACTGCGCTACGGCGTCTCGTTCGCGACGCTCGCGCTGTGCCTCGCCTGGGTCGCGACCGGCACGCTGATCGGCAACACGGTCGGAGCCTGGATCGCCGACCGGCGCGGCGCACGGGTGATGCCGGTGCGCATCGGCATGGGCACCGCGGCACTGCTCGCGCTGCCGCTGATGCTCTGGACACCCGCGCTGTGGGTCACGCTGGGTTTCGCGTTCGCGTACACCTTCTCCAAGAGCCTCACGCGGCCCGCGATCATGAAGACGCTGTCGGATGTGCCCGCCGCGCAGCGCGGCGCGGTGCTCGGACTGAACATCACGATCGCGAGCGTCGGCTGGCTGGCGGCGTCGGTCGTCGGCGGCTGGGCGTTCACGGCGATCGGGCCGATCGCGCTGGGGGTGATCGCCTTCACGGTGGCGTGCGTCGGGTTCGGCGTGACGTGGCGGATGCCGCGCCCGGCCGCGGTACCGGCTTCGCGCTGACCGCGCGACAACGCAGCCCCGCGATCGGCGGGGCGGCGCACGCCGACGGCGGGCGCTAACCTCGGCGCGCCGGTCCTTCGTCTCGAGGTCGCACTTGCCGCTCGACCCTTCCGCTCTGCCCCCGCCGCTCGACCCCGCTCTCGAAGCCGACCTGCGCGCCGCCTGCGACGCCATGCAGCCGCGTCTGGTCGACCTGCTGTCGACGCTGGTGCGGTTTCCGAGCCTGATGGGCGCGGAAGCCCCGGCGCAGGACTTCATGGAAGGCCTGTTCCGCAGCATGGGGCTCGCGGTCGATCGCTTCGACATGCCCGACGCGCAGCTCGCGTCGATGCCGGGCTACGCGCCGCCGGCGCTGGCCACGCAGCGTCACGACAACGTCGTCGCGGCGTGGACGCCGCGCGGACCCGCGCAGGGTCGGTCGCTGATCTTCAACGGCCACATCGACGTGGTGCCGATCGGCGCCGAGGCCCTGTGGACCGCCCCCCCGTTCGACCCGGTGGTCCGCGACGGCCGGCTCTACGGCCGCGGCGGCGGCGACATGAAGGCGGGCATCGCGGCCTACGTGATCGCCTTCGAGGCGCTGCGCGCGATCGGGCGCCAGCCGGCGTCGCCGGTGTGGCTGCAGTCGGTCGTCGAGGAGGAGTGCACCGGCAACGGCGCGCTGGCGTGCCTCGCGCGCGGCTATCGCGCCGATGCCGCGATCATTCCCGAGCCGTTCGCGCACACGCTGATGACGGCGCAGGTCGGCGTGGTGTGGGTGAGCGTCGACGTGTACGGGCGGCCGGCCCACGTGCTCGACGTGAAGCAGGGCATCAACGCGATCGAGGCCGCGTTCGCCCTGTACCGCGGCCTCGAGTCGCTGCGCGACGAGTGGAACGCGCCGGCCTGCCGGCACCACGCCTACGCTCATCTCGACACGCCGATCACGTTCAACCTCGGGCGCATCCACGGCGGCGAATGGGCGTCGAGCGTGCCGACGCAGTGCTCGATGGAGATCCGCTGCGGTCTGTACCCCGGCGTGCGCGTCGACGACGCGAAGGCGCAGATCGTCGAACGGCTCGCACGGACCGCGCGCACCGACGCTTCACTCGCCGGGGTGCGCTACGGCGTGCGCTGGTCGGGGTTCCATTCGGAGGGCTGCGTGATCGATGCCGACGCGCCGGTGCTGGCGCTGGTGGCCGACGCGCATCGCCGCGTCACCGGCACCGAGGTGCAGCCGCTCGCGAGCACGGCGACCACCGACGCCCGCGTCTTCAACCTCTACGGCGAGACGCCGGCGACGTGCTACGGCCCCGAGGCCACGCACATCCACGGCATCGACGAATCGGTGTCGCTCGAGAGCACACGCCAGGTCACGCAAGTGCTGGCGCTGTGCCTCGCCCGCTGGTGCGGCACCGAGCCGCTCGCGCGCTGAGGTCCGTGCGCGCGTCGCGGCCGATCCGATGCGCTACCCGGCGGCGCGACGGTGCGCGCCGTGGTCTTCGCGGCCTCGTGCCCGCGCTGCTCGGTGCGCTGGTGCTCGCGGCCTGCATGCCGGACGGTGTGCGCGCGCCGGCGCGCGATGCTCCACCCGAACGCGCCGGGTCCGTCCGCATCGGGGCGGCGGCGGCGGACGCGCGCGGCGGCCCGCCGTCCGCCGACACGACCGACCCGGACGCGGCGGGCGCGACGCCACCGGCACGGGAAACGACCGAAGCCGCGACCACGATCGGCGCACGCGCGGTGGCAGCTGCGCGCGCGCAGCTCGGTGCGCCTTACCGCTACGGCGGCGCCTCGCCGTCCGGGTTCGACTGCAGCGGTCTCGTGCGCTGGAGCTACGCGCGCGCCGGGGTCGATCTGCCGCGCGACACGCACAGCCAGCGGCGACGCGCGCGTCCGCTCCACGACCTGTCGGCGCTCGTGCCGGGCGATCTGCTGTTCTACACGCGCGGACGGCGCGGCACGCTGCACGTCGCGCTGTACGCCGGGGACGGCGAGTTCGTGCACTCGCCGACGTCGGGCCAGTCCGTGCGTGTCGATCGA
>JALORJ010000339.1 GCA_025459035.1 Burkholderiales bacterium | reverse complement strand
CTCGGCTCGAGTTGCAGCCGCCCGTCGGCGCAGGCCGCCGCGAGCGCCAGGATCGAGCGCGCTCGTGCGGCGATGACGCCGAGCGACGCGATCGCGTCGACGTCGGCCGCCGCGACCGTGGCAGGCGTCGGGAACACGACGCGCAGCCCGTCGGGCGCGTCGCCGACGGTGTCGCCGAAGCGCTGCGCGAAACGCCCGGCAAGCGTGCGGGCGGCCTTGACCGTGATCTGCTGGCCGAGGATCGCGCGCACCGCCATCTCGAAGCCGTCGAACGCGCCGGGCAGTCGCAGGCCCGGCGCCGCGACGGCCAGGGGGCCGAGGGCAGTCGCGATCTCGGCCGGATCGGCCTGCAGGTCGAGCACGCGCTTGACGCGCAGCAGCGTCGGCGCGACCGCGTGCGCGAGCGACGCCGACAGCACCACCCGCACGACATCGCGCGACGGGCTGCGCGACACCGCGATCCAGCCGGTGTGCGTCGTGTCGCGGGCGCTCACGCGCACGGTGCGCCGGTACACCCCGCCGTTCGCCGCGTCGACGCGCTCGACGCCGTCGATCGCACGGCCGCCGAGGAAGTCGAGCAGACCGGCCCAGTCGAATGGCGCGCGGAAACCGAGGTGGAAGACGAGGGTCGCGTCCGCGCGCACCGGCTGGCGGCGCTTGCGCAGATCCGACGGGCGCAGTCGATAGCGCTGCGTGAACAGCGCGTGGAAGCGGCGGAAGCTGCCGAAGCCGGCCGCGTACGCGACATCGGTGATCGGCATCGCGGTGTCGGTCAGCAACCGCTTCGCGAGCAGCAGACGCTGCGTCTGCGCGTACGCGATCGGCGACACGCCGAACTCGGCATCGAAGACGCGGCGCAGATGTCGCGCTGTGATTCCCAGGTCGGCAGCGAGCGCCGCGACCGAGCCGCCGTCGTCGAGGTTGCCATCCTCGATGCGCCGTGCCGCGGCCTGCGCGATGCGACCGGTCGCGTCGATCGCGGCGTTGCCGGGCGCGAGTTCCGGGCGGCAGCGCAGACACGGCCGGAACCCCGCTGCCTCGGCCGCTGCGGCGCTCGGGTGCCATGTGCAGTGCGCGCGCTTCGGCCCGCGCGACGTGCACACCGGTCGGCAGTAGATGCCGGTGCTCGTGACACCGACGAAGAAGCGGCCGTCGAAGCGCGCGTCATGCGCGACCAGCGCGCGCCAGCAGGTGTCGGGGTCGAGGAGCATGGGCCGACGTTAGCCGTTCGGCCCGACGAGCACCTGCCGCGAACGGACGGGAAGTCCGGGGCGCATGCGCCCTGCGCAGACGACGAAGCCGCCCGCAGGCGGCTTCGTGACACGCGGCCCCGACCGTCGTGGCCGGGGCCAGGCGCTCGGGTCAGCGGCGTCGGCGACGCGCCGCGGCGCCAGCCACGCCAAGCCCGGCGGCCAGCATCGCCCACGTCTGCGGTTCCGGCACCGGACGCGTGACGGCTTCGATCGACAGCGTCTCGATGTTGATCGAGGCGCTGCCGAGGTCGGTCTGGAACACCGGAAGCTGCTCGTAGCCGATGATCGGGCGAGTGCCGGAGCAGGTGAACTCGTCGGTGCAGAGCGGATCGTCGGGCACGAAGTCGCCGAAGATCGGTCGCGTGGGGTCGTCCACGGTACCCGTCTGCACCTGCGTGACATTCGCGAACGCGAAGAAGTCGCCGGTCAGGCTCGGCGCCGTGGCACCCGCGATCAGCAGCGTGGTCGAGAACGGGGTACCGAACCCCGCACTGCCACTCGCCGCGAAGAAGCCACCGGGCACGGAGCCGAGGGTGCCGCCGACCTCACCCGGGACCTCGATGTCGTAGGTCCCCGTGGTGCGGATGCGGTAGCCGGTGATCAAGTACCCGGGCTGGGCCATGAACGCGAACGCGGCGCTGTAGGTGCCGACGGCCTGGAACAGCGGGTCGCTCTCGCCGGTGGCCGAATCCGTGGCGGACAACGTGCCGTTGAAGCGGATCTCGGCGCGGTTGTCGGTGGTGGTCACCGTGAAGTCGCCCGGGGCAAGTGGCATCGACATCGGCCCGCCGAAGTCGCCGAAATCGCTGGCCCCCGCGAAACTGAAGGTGTCGGGGTCGTAGTCGATCTGGACCTCCGCGCCGATGTACGTGATCGGGAAGGCGTGCGCCGCAAACGGCAGCGCGAAGAGAGCGGCGGCGAGGGCGGTTCGACGAAGGCGCATGGGGGTCTCCTCTGGAGGGGGATTGCTCGTCGACATCGGCAAGGGCAGCGACAGCAGCATGACCACGGTACGAAAGTCGCCCGGACAACGTCACGAGGCAAGCACTTCGGACCCGACACGTCGCCGATCGGCGACGCTGCGTGTCGGGACGGCGGTCCCGAGCGCCCGCCTTACGCGAACCACGCCGCGAACCGCTGCGCTCGCCAGATCGGCCCGAATCTTTCGAAACGATCGTGTTGCACTTCGAGCGTCGCGCGGCGATCGCCTCGGCGCAATCTCGACATTGGTCGGGGTCTTCACCGCTGCACATGCCTACACTCGACCGTCGTCCTGCCGCCGCCGCCTGTGTCGTCCACTCCCGTTCCCGCCGCGCCGTCGGCGATCGAAGCCGTCGCCGCTGCCGGATCGCGGCGCCCGTCCGGGGCGTACGCCCGGGACTTCGCGGATCTGTCGCGTCGCATCGAGCACTGCTTCGGCCCCGAGCGCGGTCGCCTGATCGGGCGCCTGGCGAAGCTGCGCGAGGCCGGCGAACGCGCAAGCGCCGACGACATCGCGCAGTTGCGCACCGCAATCGACACGTCGGCGGCCCGCGTCGCGGCGCGCCGTGCGCGCGTGCCGACCATCACGTATCCGGAGGACCTGCCGGTCAGCGAGCGCCGCGCCGACCTCGCGGCCGCGATCACGGCCCACCCGGTGGTGATCGTCTGCGGCGAGACCGGGTCGGGCAAGACGACACAGCTGCCGAAGCTGTGCCTCGAACTCGGCCGCGGCGTCACCGGCGCGATCGGTCACACGCAACCTCGGCGGGTGGCGGCGCGATCGGTCGCCACACGCATCGCGCAGGAGCTGCAGTCGACCCCGGGTGACCTCGTCGGCTGGAAGGTGCGTTTCAACGAAGTGAGCCAG
>JALORJ010000338.1 GCA_025459035.1 Burkholderiales bacterium | reverse complement strand
CGGCGGCGGTGCCGGCGTCCAGGCCGAACGCCTGCGCGACGCCCCACGCAGTGCCCAGGGCGCTCACGCACAGCACGATGGTGAGACCGGCCTGCGGCAGGCCCGACGCGCGCAGCCCGCCGAAGAACTGCGGGCCCGTCTTGTAGCCGACCGAGAACAGGAACAGCAGGAAGAACGTCGCCTTGAGCTCGGCCGACACCGGAATGCCGATCTGCCCGATCACCACCCCGGCGAGCAGCGCACCGATGACAGCACCGACCTTGAAGCCGCCGAGCGTGATCCGGCCGACGAGATAGCCCAGTCCCAGCGCGAGGAACAGCGCGAGTTCCGGGTGGGCGCGCAGGGCGCCGAAGATCCAGGTCACACCCGACCCCGCGGCGCCCGGCGTTGCGCGAAGCGCCTCGGCACCACGACACTCGCGCGGTCCCGACCCCCCTGCGCGTGCCGATGGAGTTCTTCCTGCTTGCCTTTCCGGCGCTGCTGTCGATCATCAATCCGCTGGGGGGCGCGTTCATCTTCCTCGGCGCGACCGAGGCGCTGCCCGAGGAGCGTCGCGCGAACCTCGCGCGCTGGGTCGCGATCCATGGCTTCGTGCTGCTGAACGTGTCGATCTACGTCGGCGCGTACGTGCTCGAGTTCTTCGGCATCTCGATGCCGGTCCTGCGGGTGGCCGGTGGCGTCGTCGTGACGATGACCGGCTGGGGGCTGCTGCAGGCCGGCGAGGCATCGAACGACCCGGACGCCGCGGTGCACATGGCCGGCGACCGGTCGCCCAGCCAGATGGCGTTCTATCCGCTGACCATGCCGCTCACGACCGGCCCGGGGACCATCGCGGTCGCGATCTCGATGGGCACGAACCGGCCGCGCGAATTCGGCCGCCTGCTCGAGTTCGTCGCAGGCACGATCATGACCACGGTCGCGATGTGCGCGCTGATCTACGCGCTGTACCGCTACGCCGACCGGGTCGGACGGCTGATCGGACCCACGGGCACCACGATCGTGCTGCGCCTGTCCGCGTTCCTGCTGTTCTGCATCGGCATCCAGGTGCTGTGGAACGGCGTGCACGAACTGCTGGAACTGCTGCTCGAAGAGGTCAAGGCGAACGGCTGAGGCGCGCATCGGGGTCAGTACATCAGCTGGACCCGGCCCTGCAGCACGTGCAGGTGGCCGGCGAACGCGTTGTCCGCGATGTGCGCGTAGTTGTAGTTCAGCTGCCAGCGCAGGTAGCGGTTCCACCACCAGTTCAGCCCGAGCGTGCCTTCGGTGATGCGTCCACCCTTCGCGCTGCCGTCGGCCAGGTCGAGCGTCGAGCCGCGCAGCGCGACCTGCCAGGCCCCCCACGTCCCTTCCGACCACGAGAATTCCTTCGACGGAATGATCCGCTCGGGGATGCCGACCGCGCGGTTGTACGCGGGCTGCTCGCCGGTGATCGTCCACGCGGTCTGCAGATACGCCCCGAGGAACTGGTAGGGACCGGTCGCGGCGTCGACACGGGTGTACATCGCTTCGCCCTGCAGCATCAGCGGGCCCGCCAGGGCCAGCAGCTCGACGTTCGAGGCGAGGGCGCGTCGCGACGCGATGAGCCCGGTGTCGACCACGAACGGCGCGATGAAGCTCTCGGGCCGCGCGCGGTAGCGGACCTCGGAGCCTTCGGCGATCGTCAGCGAGCTGCCGAGCCCGAGGTGCAGCACGCGGCCCTTCGCGGTGCCGGGGTCGATCAGCACCGGGGCCGTGACCAGCCGCACCGTGGGCCGCAGCAGCGACTGGGTCTGGTCGCCGAAGTTGAGACCGGGGTTGGTGCCGGCCGAGTACAGCCCGAGCTGCGCGACGACCTGACCGTTGCGGAACGACTGGTCGGTGGTGACGCCCATGCGGTTGCCCGGCGCGAACGCCTGCACCGGCAGCGCGCCTTCCATGAACGTGCCGCCGCCGAACGGCAGCACGTTCTCGAGGGTCTGGCTGACCACCTGGTAGCCGAAGTTCACGTTGCCGACGTAGGGCACGTTGCGCCAGCGCACGACGGCCTGGAACAGATCCGCACGCCCGTCGATGAAGCCGATCTGCACGGCGTACGACGTGGTCGGACTCCAGTCGCCGGTCGTGTAGAGCCGCAGCGCGCGCAGCGCCGTGCCGCCCGTCGGAAAGTCGGGCGCACCACCCGAGAACCCGGCGGCGTCCAGCGACAGGCGCAGGCCGATCCGGCCCGTCACGCGCACTTCCTCGCGCAGCAGTTCGGCGTCGGTGAACGGCAGCGGCACGCGCACCGGTTGCACGATCTGGTAGCGCAGGCCCTGGTCGATCCAGACTCGCAGCAGGTCCTCGCGCTTCTCGGGCGGCGGAGGCACCGCGGCGGCGCGCGTGCCGTCGTCGGGAAGCTCGGACGCCGTACGGTCGGCTTCGGGGGGCGGCGCGGTCGGCCCCGAATCGGCGGGCGGGGCGGACACTGCGGCGGCGGGCGCCTGCGCGACCGCTTTCTTCTCCACGGTGCGTTCGATCCGCGTCACGCGCTCGCGCGGCACCACCAGCTTGCCGAGGGCGTCGGATTCGAACTCGACACCAGCGCCATCGTCCTTCAGCACCTTGCCGACGAGGCGTTCGCCGGTGGCGAGTTCGATCACGTCCGCCAGGGCCGGCCGTGCGTCGACGCACAGGACCGTCACCGCCACCACCGCCGCGAGCCGCACGAGCGCGCACACGTGCGCGCGGGCTGCCTGCGGGGGGCGTGCCTTCATCGACGACATGCCGCGAGCATCGCGACCGGGGTGCGTCGGGTCAAGCGTCGAGTGATGACATCGCCCCCTGGCTGGACACTCATGCGTTGTCGAACCACGCAGCGGCGGCGCGACCTTGCTCGGGGCCGAGCGCGCAGTAGCCGCCGTCGACTGCGAGATCGGCTCCGGTCACGAAGCGCGCGGCGTCCGAGCACAGGAACACGACGCCCGCCGCGACATCCGCCGCGTCGGCGGCGCGCCCGAGCGGGTGCAGGCGCGCGGCGACGCGGTCGGCGCGTGCCCGATCGCCACCCGCGAGCCGAGCGAGCGGCGCCGACCAGGTCCACCCGGGCGACACCGTGTTGACCCGCACGCCGCGACCCGCCAGCTCGGCG
>JALORJ010000337.1 GCA_025459035.1 Burkholderiales bacterium | reverse complement strand
GCGGACTTCATCGAGCCGGACCTGGTCGCGACCCGCGACGGCCATCTCGTGGCGCGCCACGAGCCGAACATCACCGCCACCACCGACGTCGCCCAGCGACCCGAGTTCGCGTCGCGTCGCACCACGCGAACGATCGACGGCGTCGAGGAGGCCGGCTGGTTCACCGTCGACTTCACGCTCGCCGAACTGCGCACGCTGCGCGCGATCCAGCCGCGTGAGTATCGATCCCGCGAGTTCAACGGGCGCTACCCGGTCCCGACCCTCGAGGAGATCGTCGCGCTGGCGAAGGCCGAGTCGGCGGCGCGCGGCCGCACGATCGGCATCTATCCCGAGACCAAGCACCCGACCTGGCATTGCGAACAGGGCCTGACGCTCGAGCCGCTGCTGCTCGCGGCGCTGCAGCGGGCCGGCTGGACGACGCGCGACGCGCCGGTGTTCATCCAGTCGTTCGAGGCCGGCAACCTGCAGTGGCTGCGGCCGCGCACCGGCGTGCGGCTGGTGCAGCTGCTCGATGGCGCCGGCCTGTCGCCGTCGGGACAGGCGCAGCCGGCGCGGCGCTGGCAGCCGACCGGCGCCTGCAAGACCTTCGCCGCCACGCCGCCGCCCGACGATTTCTCGAAGCCCGAGAGCTTCGCGACGATCGCAGGCTACGCCGACGCGGTCGGCCCGTGGAAACGCCACCTGCTCGGCAGCCGCGCGACGCGCGACGGCGACGCGACCGAGACGTCACGCCGCCTGGTCGAGCCCTCGCGCTTCCTTGCGCTCGCGCACGCCGCCGGCCTCGCCGTGCATCCGTGGACGTTCCGCAACGAGCCGATGCACCTCGCAGCCGACTACGACGGCGACCCGATCGCCGAGTACCTGCAGTTCTACCGCCTCGGCGTCGATGGCGTGTTCTCCGACTTTCCCGACACCGCGATCGCGGCACGCACGCGCTTCGAGCAGGACTGAGGGGACGCTACCCTTTGAGAGCGCGTGGGAGGGGACGCTACCCTTTGAGAGCAAACGTCCGCTCGCACACGCGCTCTCAAAGGGTAGCGTCCCCTCTTGCGCCCTCTTGCGATCACTTCGCGGGGGGCGGGTACACCATTTCGTAGCGGTGGAAGATCACCGGCATCTGCATCGAGGGTTCGCGTCCCTGCTGGCGCAGCGTCGCGCCCCAGTAGGGCCAGTGGATGTCGCGCCAGATCTTCACGTCGCGCGCGTTCGCGCCCTCGACCTGGACGTGCTCGTGGTTGATGCCCTCGAAGGGCACGGTTTCGACGAACGTGACCCGGTAGATCAGCGCCGGTGAGCCGTCGAAATGGGTGACGACGTACCACTCGCCGACCTGCGGCGCCCGCGACGGATCCGACTCGAACTCCGAGGCCAGCGCGAACGTGCCGGTCTTCTCGCCCGAGAGGATCAGCGGCACGATCACGTCGGACATCGCTTTCGAGCCGCCGAAGGTGCGCACTTTGTAGGGTTCGATGGTGAGATCGGGGCGCGCAGCGCGAGCCGCGGCGACGAACTGTTCGACGGTCTGGGTCATGGTCCTGCTCCGTTCACTTGCCACGCGCGGGGCGCGCCTTCGCGCGCGGCGGCTTTCGCGGGGCTCGCTGCGCTTGGACTTTGGGTTTGGCTTTGGGCTTGGGTTTGGCTTTGGGCTTGGCTTTGGGTTTGGGCTTGGTTTTGGCCTTAGCCTTGGTCTTGGCCTTCGCCTTGGCTTCAGGCTTAGCTGCCGCGCCCGTCTTGGAAGGGCCCTTCGGCTTCACGGCTACCGCCCGCTTCGACGCCGGCGGCGCGACCACCGCACCCGCCGGCGGCCCACGCAGCTGGTCGATGATCGCCGGGTTCTCTAGCGTCGAGACGTCTTCGGTGATCTCGTCGCCGCGCGCGACCGCGCGCAGCAGCCGGCGCATGATCTTGCCGGAACGCGTCTTCGGCAGGTTGTCGGCGAAGCGGATGTCGTCGGGCTTGGCGATCGCGCCGAGCTGCTCGCCGACCCATTCGCGCAGCTCCTTCGCGAGCGCACCCGCCTCGGCACCGGGCCGCGCGCCGCGGCAGACGACGAACGCGGACACCGCCTCGCCCTTGATCTCGTGCGGCCGTCCGACCACCGCCGCCTCGGCGATGCGCGGATGCGCGACCAGCGCGGACTCGATCTCCATCGTGCCGAGCCGGTGGCCCGCGACGTTCAGCACGTCGTCGATGCGACCCATGATCCAGAAGCAGCCATCCTTGTCGCGGTGCGCGCTGTCGCCGGCGACGTAGAAGCGGTTCTGGAACTTCTCCCAGTAGGTGCGCACGTAGCGCTCGTTGTCGCCCCAGATGGTGCGCAGCATCGAGGGCCAGGGCTTGCGGATGACGAGGTAGCCGCCGGCGTCGGGGCGCGTGACCGCATGGCCCTCGTCGTCGACGATGTCGGCGAAGATGCCGGGCAGCGGATGGGTGCAGGAACCGGGCTTGGTCGCGGTGACGCCCGGCACCGGCGAGATCATGATCGCGCCGGTCTCGGTCTGCCACCAGGTGTCGACGATCGGGCAGCGTTCCTTGCCGATCACGCGGTGGTACCACATCCACGCTTCCGGGTTGATCGGCTCGCCGACGCTGCCGAGCAGGCGGAGCTTCGACAGGTCGTACTGCGCGGGGATCTCGTCGCCGAGCTTCATCAGCGCGCGGATCGCGGTCGGCGCGGTGTAGAAGATCGTGACGCCCTGCTGCTGGCAGATGCGCCAGAAGCGCCCCGCGTCGGGGAAGGTCGGCGCGCCTTCGTACATCACCAGCGTCGCGCCCGCCGCGAGCGGGCCGTAGGCGACGTAGCTGTGGCCGGTGACCCAGCCGACGTCCGCGGTGCACCAGAACACGTCGTCGTGCTGCAGGTCGAACACCCACTTGCTGGTGAGCTTCGCGCCGAGGAGATACCCCGCGCTCGAATGCTGGATCCCCTTGGGCTTGCCGGTCGAGCCGGAGGTGTAGAGCAGGAACAGCGGATGCTCGGCGTCGACCCATTCCGGCTCGCAGCTCGGCGACTGGCCGGTGACGAGATCGTGCCACCAGACGTCGCGGCTCTCGACCATCGGCACGTCGTGCCCCGTGCGCTTCAGCACGATCACGGTGTCGATCGTCGG
>JALORJ010000336.1 GCA_025459035.1 Burkholderiales bacterium | reverse complement strand
TCGATCATCGTCTGCTTGACGGCCGCGACCGACTCCTCGATGAAGATCGACGTGTCGAAGGCCGGCCAGATGTCCATGCCGTCCTTCAGCCCGGTCTTGATCTTCGGCAGCATCGCCTTGACCGCCTGCGCCACGGCCAGCGTGTTGGCGGTCGACTGCTTGACGATGCCCAGACCGATCGCGTCCTTGCCGTTGACGCGCACGATGTTGCGATCGTCGAACGCGCCGATCTCGGCCCGGCCGACATCCTTGAGGCGGATCGGATAGCCGTTCGCCTCGGTGATGATCATCTCGGCGAACTGCTCGGGCTTCTGCAGATCGGTCGCGGCGAGCACGGTGAACTCGCGCATCGTGCTTTCGATGCGCCCGCCGGGCACCTCGATGTTCTGGCGGCGCAGCGCACTCTCGACATCGCCCGGCGTGAGGCCCAGCGCCGCGAGGCGCTCGCGGTCGAGCCACAGCCGCATCGCCGGCTTGCGCTCGCCGCCGATGATCACGCTCGCCACTCCGGGCACGGACTTCAGCTGGTCCGCGATGTAGCGATCCGCGTAGTCCGACAGCTCGATCTGCGGATGCTTGTCGCTCACGAACGCAAGCCAGATGATCGCCTGCGCGTCGGCCTCGACCTTGGCGACGATCGACTCGTTGGCCGCCTCGGGCATCAGGTTGCGCACGCGCGCGACGCGGTCGCGCACGTCGTTGGCGGCATCGTCGGCACTGCGCGAATTGACGAACGCGACCGTGATCGTCGACACCTCCTCGCGCGACACCGACTTGATCGTCTTGATGCCCTCGATGCCCGAGAGCGAGTCCTCGAGCGGCTGCGTGATCGCGCTCTCGATGACCTGCGCGCTCGCGCCCTTGTAGATGGTGCGCACCGACACGACCGGCGCGTCGATGTTCGGGTACTCGCGCACCGACAGGCGCGAGTAGCCCATGTAGCCGATCAGCAGGATGACGAGACTCATCACCGTGGCGAGCACGGGACGCTTGATCGACAGGTCGGAGAGGACCATCGGACGGCTCCGGGAGGCAGCGGGGCAGGCAGGCGGCGCGCGCGGGCGCGTCAGCCCTTCTTTTCGGGGGCGGTCGGGGCGGCCGGGGCCGGGGCCGGGGCCGCGGCCTTGTCGGCGGCGCCCGCGGCAGCAGGCTTCGGTGCGCCACCGCCCAGCGGCAGCGGCGTGACGGGCGCGCCCGGCGGCATCATGCCGAGCTTCATCGCCCCCTCGGCGACGACGACATCGCCAGCAGCCAGGCCGCCGAGCACCTCGACCTCGCCGGGGCGACGACCGCCCAGCTCGATCTTCACCATCTGCGTCGTGTTGCCGTCGCCCAGCCGATAGACGAACGCATCACGGCCCTGCGGCACCACGGCCTGCTCGGGGATGATCAGCGCGCCCGGGCGGGTCTCGAGCTGTACCGCGACGCGCGCGAACAGGCCGGGACGCAGCAGGCCCTTCGGGTTGGGCACCTCGGCCCGCGCGAGCACGGTGCGCGACTTCTCGTCGACCGCGGGTTCGAGCGCGACGATGCGGCCTTCGAAGTGCTCGTCCGCGTACGCGTCCATCGACACGCGCACGACCTGACCACGCTGCAGCCGGCCGATGAACACCTCGGGGACACGGAAGTCGACCTTCACCGCCCCGAGACTCTCGATGCGCACGATCGCGTCGCCGGTCTTCACGTAAGCGCCCGGGCTGATGACGCGCAGCCCGGCGGTGCCGTCGAACGGCGCGAAGATCGCGGTCTTCGCGAGCCGCGCCTTGTCGGCCTGCATCCGCGCCTGCGCCACCTCGACGGCGCCGCGCAGGCGGTCGACGGCCTCCTTGCTGACGAAGTTCTGCGCGAGCAGATCCTTGCCGCGCTCCCAGTCGGTCTGCTTGGTGCGCAGGTCGGCGACGCTGGCGGCGAGCGTCGCCTCCCACTCGGACGCGTCGAAGCCCACGAGCTTCTGGCCCTTGCGCACCGGCTGGCCCTCGACGAACGGCAGCGCCGTGACCCGGCCGTCGATCTCGGAGCGGATCAGCACGGACTCCTGCGCGAGCACGCTGCCGACGGCGGTGACATCGGTCGAGAACTCGCCGACGCGCACCGGCGCCACCTTGACCGGCAGCGCAGGCGGCGGACCGCCCGCGGGCTTCGGTGCCTCGGCGGCCTTGGCGCCTTCGGCGGGCTTGGCCGCGTCGGCCGGCTTGCTCGTCCCGCCGGCCCCCGCGTCGGGCTGAGACCCGCAGGCGGTCAGGGCAAGCGCGGCGAGGATCGCGACGGTCAGGTGCACGGCACGCGAGACAGCAGGCATCGAAGGGGTCCTGGAAGCGGTCCGAAGCGGACTCTGAAGAATGACGGGCTCGCCGGGCCGCCACAACGGGGCGCCGTCGATCGTCGACATGTCGCGGCTGGATGCCGCGCAGCCCACGCCGTTCGCGCCGGGCGGACACGCGGCGAAGGGCGGCCGCCGTCCGGCATCCGTGGTTCGATCGTACGACCGAGCTTCCGAACGTTCGCCATGCGCCTGTCCCTCGATGCCCTCGCCGTGCTCGACGCGATCGACCGTCGCGGCAGCTTCGCCGCCGCCGCGGCCGAGCTGCATCGCGTGCCGTCCGCGCTGACGTATGTCGTGCAGAAGCTCGAACAGGACCTCGACGTGCAGGTGTTCGACCGCAGCGGCCACCGCGCGAAGCTGACGGCCGCCGGCGAAGAGCTGCTGCGCGAGGGTCGCCATCTGCTGCGCGCCGCGCGCGAGGTCGAGGCCCGCGTGCGCCGCGTGTCGCGCGGCTGGGAGATCGAGCTGGTGATCGCGATGGACGAGATCGTCCCGATCGAACGGCTCTATCCGCTCGTGGCCGCGTTCCACGGGCTGGGCCACGGCACACGCCTCAAGCTGCTCGAGGAGATCCTGGCCGGCACCTGGGACGCGCTGCTGACCGGGCGCGCCGATCTGGTCATCGGCGCCTCGGGCGATCCGCCGACCGACGGCGGCTGCACCACCGCCGCGCTGGGCAGCATGCCGTTCGTGTTCGCCGTGGCGCCGACGCATCCGATCGCGACCGAGCCCGAACCGATCGCGCACGCCACGCTGCTCGCGCACCGCGCGGTGCTGGCCGCCGACAGCGC
>JALORJ010000041.1 GCA_025459035.1 Burkholderiales bacterium | reverse complement strand
GAAGTTCGACACCCCATCCGGGACGATCGACATGTCGCTCGGCAAGGGCCACCAGGCGGTGCAGCGCGTCGGCATGGGCATGGTCAAGCAGGTCAACGGCAAGCCGATCATCACCAACATCAAGTTCTACGGGCCCGAACTCATCAGCCCGCCCGACGGCATGAAGAGCCTCGACTGGATCCGCAACGGCTTCAAGAAGAGCTGACGCGCAGCCCCGCCGCAGCCGGCGGCAGCGCGACACGACGGCCACCCTCGGGTGGCCGTTTTTTGCTTGCGGTCGACCGCTTGCGTCAGGCGATGCGGCGCGTGAGCTCGGGCGGATTGGCCGAGCGTTCGCGGAACTCGGCCTGCGAGCCGGCGAAGCGCACGCCTGCGGCCTTGATGGCGTCGTCGTCGACCTTCACGAGCGGCGTGTAGCCCGGGTGGTGGTGCTCGAGGTAGGGGTCGTTCGACGCGGCGTTGAAGCAGAACAGCACGGTCCAGCGGCGGTTCGGCGAGCGGTTCTGGTCCGAGCGGTGCAGCACGTTGGCGTGGAAGAACAGCGCGTCGCCGGGCGCCATCTCGGCGTGCACCACCGGATAGCGCTTCAGGATCTGCTCGACGCGCACCGGGTCGGCCCCGACCTGCTCGCCGGGCAGCACGCCGTGCTCGATGCGCCCGACGCGATGCGTCCCGGGCACCACCTGCAGGCAGCCGTTCTCGCGCGTGGCCCGGTCGAGCGCGACCATCACGCTCGCCATGTCGGGGCGGACGCAGCCGTTGTGATACCAGTAGCCGTAGTCTTGGTGCCACTCCCACGCGCCGCCGTCGAACGGCTCCTTGGCGGTGAGCTTCGAGTGGTAGTGGTAGACCTCGCCGCCCAGCATCTCCTCCATCGTGTCGACCACGCGCCGGCTGCGTGCCGCCAGGCCGTACACGCTGTCGCCCGGGTGGTTCCAGGTCGCCATCCGCGTCGCCTTGCCCTGCGCATCGCGACGGTCGTAGAGCGCAGCCTTCAGCGACGGGTCCTGCTCCATCGCGCTCACGAGGATGCGGGTCTCCTCGGGGTCGAACAGCCCGCGCACGAAGGTGAACCCGTCCCGCGCGTACTCGGCGCGATGACGGTCGGTGAAGATCGAAGCCATCCGGAGCCCTCCTGATCTCGGCGTTGTCGTGGGTCGCGGGCTTCCGGGGCGCACGCGCCCGCAGAGGGAATTCCGCGACCGGCGCACCGTAGCACCGCGCCGCCCGGCGCGGGCGACACGTCGACCGCCGCGGGTGCGCGACGCCATTGCGTTGCAGCGTCGGCGTGTGCGACGCGCGTTGTACGGCCGCGGTGCGGCGTGTCTAATCCGGCATCTGTCACGGGGTCGCAGCCGCCATGCCCACCAACTACCGCGCCACGGCCGAGCAACTGATCCGCGGCACCGCGCAGCGCGTGACCAACGCTCGCATCGAGGTGCTCGCCACGCTGCTCAAGGCCGACGGCGCGATGAGCCACGGCGAGATCGAGGCCAAGCTGCCGCGCAACTCGGGCATCGATCGCGTCACGGTCTACCGCGTGCTCGACTGGCTCACGACGCAGAACCTCGCGCACAAGATCTCCGGCGACGACCGCGTGTGGCGCTTCAACGCGGCGACGACCGCACAGTCGCACCAGCATGCCCACTTCCAGTGCAAGTGCTGCGCGCGGGTGATCTGCCTCGACGACTTCGGCACCACCACCGCCCCGCCGCTGCCCGCCGGCTACACGTCCGACGAGATGGACGTGACCATCAAGGGGCTGTGTGCCGACTGCGCCCCGGGCAATCCGGCGCACGACGCCAGCAAGCATCGCCACGGCCTCGCGCGCCGCGCCGGCGGCCTGCGTCGCTGATCCGGCGGCGCGCCGGGCGCGCTCGCAACTTCATTGCACGAAATGCCGGGGCGCTGACGTAGAGTTCGCGGGTCCGGTGTCGTCGTCACCCGCGTCGCGGGCCGACCGCGACGCCCCCATCGACGCGGAGACCCGACCATGGCGAGCAAGGCCGTTCCCGTGACCATCCTCACGGGCTTCCTCGGCAGCGGCAAGACCACGCTGCTGAACCGCATCCTCACCGAGAAGCACGGCGGCCGCATCGCCGTCATCGAGAACGAGTTCGGCGAAGCGGGCATCGACAACGAGATCCTGCTGCAGGAGGCCGACGAGCAGATCGTCGAGATGAACAACGGCTGCATCTGCTGCACCGTGCGCGGCGACCTGGTGCGCATCCTGAACGACCTGCGGGTGAAGCGCGAAGCCGGCCGGCTGCGCTTCGACCGCGTGATCATCGAGACCACCGGGCTTGCCGATCCGGGTCCGGTGGCGCAGACCTTCTTCATGGACGAGGAGACGCACGGCTACTACCTGCTCGACGCGATCGTCACCGTCGTCGACGCGAAGCACGCGCCGCAGCAGCTCGACGAGCACCACGAGGCACAGGAGCAGGTGGGTTTCGCGGACCGGCTGTTGATCTCCAAGAGCGATCTGGTCGGGGCCGACGACCTCGCGGCGCTGCAGGCGCGGCTCACGGCGATGAACCCGCGCGCGACGCAGAAGCTTGTGCACTTCGGGCGCACCGAGCTCGCGGACCTGATCGACATCCGCGGCTTCAACCTGAACGCGATCCTCGAGATCGAACCGGACTTCCTCACCGAGGACCATCACGACCACGACGACGACGTGAGTTCGTTCGTGTTCCGCGACGACCGACCCTTCGACCTGGCGAAGCTGGAGACCTTCATGGACCTGCTGATCCGCAACTACGGCCAGGACATGCTCCGCTACAAGGGCGTGCTCCACATCGCCGGCAAGTCGCGCCGCGTGATCTTCCAGGGCGTGCACATGCTGATGGGCGCCGACGAAGGCGCGCCGTGGAAGCACGACGAGAAGCGCACCAGCACGATGGTGTTCATCGGCCGCAAGCTGCCGCGCGAGATCTTCGAGAAGGGCCTGGCGTACTGCGTCGAAGGGGCCGAGGAGCCGGCGACGGCCTGACGAACTCGCGCCACGGTCGTCGCTCCAAGCCGGGCCGCCGCGTGCGGCCCGTGTCGTTTCCCGCGCGCCTGCCGCGTGCCTGCCCCCTTCGAGGATCGCCGCCATGACCGCCCCCCGCCCGCTGACCGCCGCTGCCGTCGCCCCTGCATCGCCGGCACGGCGTCATCTGCTCGCCTCGTCGCTCGCGGTCGGCGCCGCGCTCGTCGCGGGTGCGCCGTTCGTGCGCCGCGCCCGCGCCGCGGCACCGTTCACGCTGCCGCCGCTGCCGTACGCGGACACCGCCCTCGATCCGGTGATCTCGGCAAACACGCTGGGTTTCCACCACGGCAAGCACCACAAGGGCTACGTCGACAACCTGAACAAGCTCGTGGCCGGCACCCCGCTGGCCGACATGCCGCTCGAGCAGATCGTCATGACCACCGCCGGCAAGCCCGAGCAGGGCGCGATCTTCAACAACGCCGCGCAGGTGTGGAACCACACGTTCTACTGGCAGAGCCTGTCGCCGAAGGGCGGCGGGCGCCCGGGTGGCGCCCTCGGCGAGGCGATCGATCGCGACTTCGGCTCGCTCGACGAACTGCGCAAGCAGTGGCTGGCGGCCGCGACCGGCCAGTTCGGCAGCGGCTGGGCATGGCTGGTGGTCGACGGCAGCGGCAAGCTGGGCGTCGCGAAGACACCCAACGCCGAGATGCCGCTCACGCGCAACCTGCGCCCGCTGCTGGTGATCGACGTCTGGGAGCACGCCTACTACCTCGACTGGCAGAACCGTCGCGCCGACCACGTCACGGCCCTGCTCGACAGCCGCATCCACTGGGGCTTCGCGGCCGAGAACCTCGCCCGTGGCGGTTGATGCCCCCGACCGGCGGCTGCCGGTCACGGTGCTGTCGGGCTTCCTCGGCGCCGGCAAGACCACGCTGCTGAATCATCTGCTGCGCAACCGCGACGGGCGGCGCGTCGCGGTGATCGTCAACGACATGTCCGAGATCAACGTCGACGCCCGTCTCGTGCGCGACGGCGACGCCGCGCTGTCGCGCACCGAGGAGCGGCTGGTCGAGTTCAGCAACGGCTGCATCTGCTGCACGCTGCGCGAGGACCTGCTCGACGAAGTAGCGCGGCTGGCGCGCGAGGACCGCTTCGACTGTCTGGTGGTCGAGTCGACCGGCATCTCCGAGCCGATGCCGGTGGCCGAGACCTTCACGTTCAAGGACGATGCCGGCACGAGCCTGTCGGACCTCGCCCGGCTCGACACGATGGTCACCGTGGTCGACGCATTCAACTTCCTGCGCGACTACGCGAGCCAGGACCTGCTCGCCGACCGCGGCGAACACCTCGGCGACGGCGACACCCGCGCGGTGGTCGAACTGGTCGTGGAGCAGATCGAGTTCGCCGACGTGATCGTCGTCAACAAGCTCGACCTCGTGTCGACGGAAGCCGCGGCGCAGGTGCGCGACATCCTGCGCGCGCTCAACCCGCAGGCCACGCTCGTGGATGCCCGCTTCGGCAAGGTGCCGCTCGCGCACCTGCTCGACACGCACCGCTTCGACTTCGACCGCGCGGCGCTGGCGCCGGGATGGCTCGCGACGCTGCGCGGCGAGGCGCTGCCCGAGACCGAGACCTTCGGCATCGCGAGCTTCGTCTACACCGCGCGCCGGCCGTTCCACCCGCAGCGGTTCCGTGCACTGATCGACGCCGAATGGCCGGGCGTGCTGCGCTCGAAGGGCACGTTCTGGCTGGCGACGCGCCACGACTTCGCCGGCGAGTGGTCGCAGGCCGGTGCCGCGGCCCGCCACGGGCCTGGCGCGGTCTGGTGGGCAGCCGTCCCGCGATCCGACTGGCCGGCGGACGCCGACACGCGGGCGATGATCGAGGAGGTCTGGGCCGAGCCGTGGGGCGACCGGCGGCAGGAACTCGTGCTGATCGGGACCGGCATGGACGAGGCCGCACTGCGCGCCCGGCTCGACGCCTGCCTGCTCGACGCCGCCGAGACCGCCGCCGGTCCGGAGCACTGGCGCACGCTGGCCGATCCGTTTCCGCCCTGGGAAGACGCCGCGGACGCGTGACCGGCGGCGCCGCCCGCGGCAGCGGTCAGCCGATGCCGAGCGCGTCGAGCGCGCGCCACGACTTCGGCCCGACGATGCCGTCGGGAACCATGCCGTGCGCCCGCTGGAAGCGGCGCACCGCGGCCTCGGTCCCGGGACCGAAGTCGCCGTCGGGCGTGGCGCCGACGCGCCGCTGGATCCATTGCACCGCGTCACCGCGGGCCCCGCGACGCAGCGTCGGACGCGGCGCTGCCGCTGCCGACACCGCGACCGGTTCGACCGCCGGGATCGTCGGCGGCGGCGACGGGTCGGCCATCCAGCGTGCGACCGCTTCGCGGAAGGCCGGCATGTCGAAGCTCGGGTCGGGCTTGCGCCCGACGGGCAGCGCGAACTCCTTGTGACCGACGCACCAGTCGGCCGAGCGGCCGAGGTGGCGCAGCAGTGCGGCGACCCCGCGCCGGTACGCATCCATCTGGACCTCGGGCCACGGGTCGTCCGCACGCCCCGTGTTTTCGGCCTCGACGCCGATGAAGCTCGTGTTGCCGCGGGTCTCGTCGCGCCAGCGGCCGGCACCGGCGTGGAAGCAGCGCCCGGCCGCGACCACGTACCACGTGCCGTCGCGCCCGAGGCACAGCTGCGACAGCGGGCCGGGCAGATCCGCGCGCCCGGTCACGACGACGCGCAGGCTGGGCATGTTCCCGGTCCGCGCCCCGCCCGTGTGGTGGCACAGCACGCCCTTCACGTCGCCCATGTCGCCATGGCCACGTGTGCGCCATCCCGGCTCCTCGGCCACCTTGAGTCCGGCCGCCTCGAGCACTGCGGGCATCCACGTCAGCGCGTACGTCATCGCGCGCCCTCCGCGACGGCGGCGACGCCGCCACGCGCAGGCGGCAGGTCCTCGTCGGGCGTGGGGTCGAGCGCGAGGTCGACGTCGCAGGCGTCGACCTCGCCGGCCGTCGCGTGCGCATGCGAGATCGCCGTCGGCGCAGGCGTGGGCATGCCGGGGTCGGTCGGTACCGCGGCGGCATCGACGGCCGCGGGCGCCGCGGTGCTCGCCCGGGGTGCACCGGCCCCGCCGGGCTTCAACGTCGATCGCACGACCATGATCCGGCCGAGCAGGTCGAACCAGAACGGCGCACCCAGCATCGCCGCGAACGCGGTGGCGAGGATGCCGATCGGCCAGTCGGCACCGGACTGCGCGCGGGTCGCCTCACTCCAGCCGATCGGCAACTGCAGCGTGTCGAGCGTCCCGGCGGCGGGTGTACCCGCGACCGTCCCGGCCGCCTGCACGCGCTCGGCCTGCGCGACCACGAGCGCGCGCTGGGCGTCGTGCGTGTACAGGTGCCGCGCGATGGCCAGCGCATCGACGTTCATCGCGACCGCGACCGCGAGGCCGATGCCGAACAGCAGCCGCTGGCTGCTGCGCTTGTACCAGCCGCTCACGCGCTCCATCGACGCGTCGAACCACGCCTCGATCGCGCGGCGTGCGCGATCGAGGTCGCCGTCGGCCTCGTCGAGCAGCAGCATCAGCGCGCGCCGCACGCGGGCATCGTCCAGCGCCGCGATGCCCTCGCGCAGCCGCGCCATGTCGATGCGTACGCCGCGCCGCCCGGTCTGCGCCTCGGGGTCGCCGGTGCGCGCAGCGATGTCGACGAGCGCCGCGACGAACGTGCGTCCCGGGATGTACGACGGCAGGTTGCCGCCGCGATCCAGCGCGCCGGGGGATCCGGAGCGCGTCCGCGCGGTGTACGTGCCCGAGAACAGCCCCTGCACCAGCGGATGTGCGTAGATCTGACCGGCCAGGCCGTCGCCGGAAGGATCGGCCAGCAGTTCGCGGATGCCGCGCTCGAGAAACGCGGCGCGCGTGCGCAGCAGCGTCTCGAGGGCCTCGCGGATCGACGTGCACAGCAGGCTCACCAGCAGGAACACGAACACCACGCCCAGCAACGTTTCGAGCATCGCGGATCCGAACATCGACCAGCCTCCTTCGGGTGAGGACAGCGACCGGGCCGGGCGCCGCATCGCGGCGACGCGCCGACGTGCAGCGATAATGAGCCGATCGCCGTCCCTCCGGCACCGGACCCCCGCCGTGCACGATCAGACCCTCGAACCCTGGCGCCAGCCACGCGTGCTGCTGGCCGATCTGCGACCTGCCGCCGAGCGGCGCGCGCGCTGGGTGCTCGCGATCACGCTGGTGACGATGGTGGCCGAGCTGATCGCCGGCTGGGTCACCGGGTCGATGGCGTTGCTGGCGGACGGCTGGCACATGGGGTCGCACGCCGCGGCGCTGGGCATCACCACCTTCGCGTACGCGTACGCGCGCCGCAACGCCGCGAGCGACCGCTTCTGCTTCGGCACCGGCAAGGTCGGCGCGCTCGGCGGCTTCGCGTCGGCGCTGTTCCTCGGCATGGTCGCGGTGCTGATGGCCATCGAGTCGATCGAGCGGCTGATCGATCCGGTGACGGTCGAGTTCGACGAGGCGATCCTCGTCGCGTGCCTCGGCCTGGCGATCAACATCGCGAGCGCGCTGCTCCTCGGCGGACACATGCACGCGCACGGCCACGGCGACGACGCCCACGACCACAGTCACGGCGGCCACGGCACGGCGCAGGCGGGCCAGCCCGCCCACGGCCACGATCACGGGCACGGGCACGATCACGGGCATGCGCACGACGACCACGCACACGCGGCGGCGCATCCGCACGTGTCGCGCGTGCACGACGACCAGAACCTGCGGGCGGCCTACCTGCATGTGGTGGCCGACGCGATCACCTCGGTGCTCGCGATCGTCGCGCTGCTGGCCGGGCGCACCTTCGGCTGGGTCGTGCTGGACCCGCTCACCGCGATCCTCGCGTCGCTGCTGATCGGCTGGTGGGCCTTCAAGCTGATCCGCGACACCGGCAACGTGCTGCTCGACGCCAGCGACGACTGCGATCTCGACGCCGACATCCGCACGCGCATCGAGGCCGACGCCGACAACCGCGTCGTCGACCTGCGCATCTGGCGCCTCGGCGGCGTGCAGCACGCGGCGATCGTGTCGCTGGTCACGCACGACCCGCGCTCGGCCGAGCACTACAAGACCCTGCTGCGCGATGTCGACGGGCTGGATCACGTGACCGTCGAAGTGTTCCGCTGCGCCCCCGACACCGCCCTGCCCGTCGCGGAACCTGCCCTATGATTCCTTCTTTCTCGCTCGCCGGACGACGCGCGATCGTCACCGCCGGCGCCAACGGCATCGGCCTCGCGATCGCCACCACCTTCGCCGATGCCGGCGCGCGCGTGCACGTCTGCGATGTCGACACCGCCGCGCTCGACGCCCTGCGACGCACGCATCCGGCGATCGGCGCGTCGCGGGTCGACGTGTCGATTCCGGCCGAGGTCGAGCGGCTGTTCGACGACGCCGCGACGACGCTCGGTGGCGGCCTCGACATCCTGGTGAACAACGCCGGCATCGCGGGGCCGACCGGCAAGGTCGAGGACCTGTCGATCCCCGACTGGGACCGGTGCATCGCGGTCGACCTGAACGCGATGTTCTATTGCACGCGTCTGGCGATGCCGCTGATCAAGGCGGCCGGCGGCGGCAGCGTGATCAACCTGTCGTCCGCCGCGGGACGGCTGGGCTTTCCGCTGCGCTCGCCGTACGCCGCCGCGAAGTGGGCGGTCGTCGGCTTCAGCGCCAGCCTGGCGATGGAGGCCGGTCCCGACCAGGTGCGGGTCAACTGCATCCAGCCCGGTGTGGTCGAGGGCGACCGCATCGACCGCGTCGCCGCCGCGAAGGCGCAGGCGTGGGGCCTGTCGATGGAGGCGGTGCGCGCGCGCATGGTCGAGCGCGTGTCGATGCGCACGATGGTGAGCGCGCAGGACATCGCCAACACCGCGCTCTTCCTCGCTTCCGAAGCCGGCTGTCACATCAGCGGCCAGGCCATCCCGGTGTGCGGCAACCTCGAGGTCATGACCTGAGCGTGCCGTCGCACGCCGCCGCGCCGCCGCCGACGCCCGCGCGATGCGGATCGAACTGCTGATCGACGCGCAGGCGCAGCTGGGCGAAAGCCCGCTGTGGTGTGTCGACACGCAGCGCCTGTGGTGGGTCGACGCGCTCGCGCAGGTCGTGCATGCGTGCGACGCGCGCGGCGAAGCGGCGCGGCGCTGGCCGGTGCCGTCGCCGCCCGGGGCCGTCGCGCTGCGCGCCGGCGGCGGTGCGGTCCTCGCGCTGCGCGACGGGTTCCATGCGTTCGATCCCGCGACCGGCACCACGACGCCGCTCGCGAGTGTCCCGGCCGCGGGCCCGAACGTGCGGATGAACGACGGCAAGGTCGATCGCCAGGGGCGCTTCTTCGCCGGCCAGCTCGACGCCGACGACCAGCCGATCGGGCGACTGTTCCGGCTCGACGCCGATCACCGGGTCCACACGCTCGCCGACGGCATCACCTGCAGCAACGGGCCGTGCTTCAGCCCCGACGGGCGCACCTTCTACTTCACCGACACCTTCATGCGCGCGATCCACGCGTTCGACCTGGACCTCGCGACCGGCGCCCTGTCGAACCGACGCGTGTTCGCGGACTTCGCCGCGCTGCGGCTGCGTGGCTGGCCGGACGGCGCGACCGTCGACGCGGACGGTGGCGTGTGGTCCGTCGCGGTCCACGCCGGTCGCCTGCTGCGCTTCACGCCCGACGGCGCGCTCGACCGCCAGCTCGGGCTGCCCGTGGCCGGCGCCACCAGCGTGGCCTTCGGCGGCGCCGAGCTCGACGTGGCCTACGTGACATCGATGCGCCGCCCCGGCAGCGGTCGCATGCCGCGCGAGCGCGAGGCGGGGGGCGTGTTCGCGATCCACGGTCTGGGCGTGCGCGGCTTGCCTGAGAATCGCTGGGCCGGATGACCCGGCTTGCCCCTTCCGAGGACTGTCATGACCGCTGCATCGCGCCCCCCCGTCGCCATCGTCGGCACCGGACTGATCGGACGCGCCTGGGCGATGGTGTTCGCCCGCGCCGGCCACCCCGTGCGGCTGTTCGACATCGCAGATGGCGCCGCGCTGCGCGCCCGCACGCTGATCGGCGACGGCCTGGCCGCACTGCGCGAGGCGCAGCTGCTGGACGAGGCGCCGGCCGCGGTGCTCGCACGCATCGCGGTGACCGACTCGCTCGCGTCGGCGCTCGACGGTGCCGTCTACGCGCAGGAAAGCACGGCCGAGCGCGCGGACGTCAAGCGCGACGTCTTCACGCAGCTCGACGCGGTGGCAGGCCCGGACTGCATCCTCGCCAGCTCGACGTCGTTCATCCTCGCCTCGGTCTTCGCGTCGCACGTGCCGGGGCGGCATCGCTGCCTCGTCGCGCATCCGGTCAACCCGCCGCACATCGTGCCGATCGTCGAACTGGCGCCGGCGCCGTTCACGTCCGCGGAGGTGGTCGAGCGCTGCCGCGCGCTGCACGAGGCCGCGGGTCAGGTGCCGATCCTGGTCAAGCGCGAGGTCGAGGGCTTCATTCTGAACCGGCTCCAGTCGGCGCTGCTGATGGAAGCCTGGCGTCTGGTCGGCGAGGACTACGTGTCGGTCGAGGATCTCGACAAGACCATCCGTGACGGGCTCGGCCTGCGCTGGGCGTTCATGGGGCCGTTCGAGACGATCGACCTGAATGCCCCCGGGGGCGTGGCCGACTACGGCGCCCGCTACAAGGCATCGATCCACGGCATGGTCGACGGAATCACGCACGAACCGTGGTCGCCCGAGCTGATCGCGAAGGTCGAGGCCGAGCGTCGCGCGCTGCTGCCGCAGGCCGACCATGACACGCGCGAAGCGTGGCGCGACCGGCGTCTGATGGCGCTGGTCGCGCACAAGCGAGGCCAGGACAAGGGCCACCGCTGAGTCCTTCCCACGGGTCGGGCATCCTCGCGCTGCCCCATCCCCTTCTCCCCCCGCAGGAGCCGCCGCCATGGCCGAAGTTCGCAAGGTGATCATCACGTGCGCCGTCACCGGTGCCATCCACACGCCGTCGATGTCGCCGCATCTGCCGGTGACCCCCGACGAGATCGCCGACGCGGCGATCGGCGCCGCCGAGGCGGGCGCGGCGATCGTGCACCTGCACGCCCGCGAGCCGCAGGACGGACGGCCGACGCAGGACCCGGCGATGTTCATGCGCTTCCTGCCGAAGATCCGCGATGCGAGCGATGTCGTCATCAACCTGACGACCGGCGGCGCCCCGACGATGCTGGTGGAGGAGCGGCTGCAGCCCGCGCTGAAGCTCAAGCCCGAGGTCGCGTCGCTCAACATGGGCTCGATGAACTTCGGCCTCTACGAGATGCTGAACCGCTTCAAGGACTTCGCGCACGACTGGGAGCGCCCGTATCTCGAAGGCTCGAACGACCGGATCTTCCGCAACACCTTCAAGGACATCGCGTACATCCTCGAGTCGTGCTCCGAGAACGGCACGCGCTTCGAGATCGAGTGCTACGACATCGGCCATCTGTACACGGCGGCGCACTTCCTCGATC
>JALORJ010000040.1 GCA_025459035.1 Burkholderiales bacterium | reverse complement strand
CTCGCCCCGATCGCGTAACCGCGGTCGGAGTTGAACGCCACGTAGCCGACCACCGCCGCATCCGCGCCGGCAGCCGCCGCGAAGGCAGCACCGAAGTCGTCGGTCGCGACGTTCGGGGTCGCGAGGCCCGCCGGGTCGAAGTTGGCCAGCGTGATGCCGCCGCCCGAACCCGCACCGTTGGTGATGACGATGTTGTCGCCGCCCGGGTTCTCCAGAATGATCCCGTCCTGCGCGTCGTTCAGCCGCGCCGACACGCCGGTCTTCGACGACGCGTCGTTGATCGCCGCCACGGCACCAGCCAGACCCTGCGCCGTGTTGACCGCGCCGACCGAGAACGCGACGTTCACCGCGGTGTTGTTCGACGACACGATCGACAGCGAGTAGTTGACGTCCGGCGTCGCGAACGCGAGCTGGGCGACGGTGCGGCCGACCGCGTTGACCCCGGTGGTCTGGGACGCGGCGTTGATCTTGCCGGCGAGCGTACGGGCGGTGTCGGTGGCCGTCACCGCGACGGTCGAGGTCGCGAGACCCTGCACCTCGAACGTGCCGGCGGTGTACACGGCGGCTGCCGTGGCGCCCGCGGCGATCGACGCGCCGTTGTAGTCGTTGTTGCCGTACACCGTCGTGCGGAAGTCGCCGGTCGACGCGTTGATCGTCTGGTTGGCGTTCGCGCCGACCTGGAACTGCGTCGCGCCGAACGAGCCGTCGAGCAGGTTGAGGCCGTTGAACTGCGTGGTGTTGGCGATCCGGTCGAGTTCCGAGACCAGCTGCGCCACTTCGTTCTGCAGGGCGCGACGGTCGGACGCGGAGTTCGTGCCGTTGGCCGACTGCACGGCCAGCTCACGCACCCGTTGCAGGATGCCACCCGACGACGCCAGGGCGCCTTCGGCCGTCTGCGACAGCGAGATGCCGTCGTTCGCGTTGCGGCGCGCCTGGTCCAGACCGCGGATCTGGGCGGTGAACCGCTCCGAGATCGCCAGCCCGGCGGCGTCGTCCTTGGCGCTGTTGATGCGCAGACCCGACGACAGACGCTGCAGCGAAGTGCTGAGCAGCCCCTGCGTGTTGTCCACGTTCCGCTGAGCGTTCAGCGAAAAGATGTTGGTTGCGATGACCTGCGGCATTTTCGATACCTCGAGACAAGAGTCGGTGCTTGGGGAAGAAGGACCACTCGACTTCGGTTTCCCTCGCCACTTAAGGCCTTTCACCTCTGTCCCCGAGCTTTACGACCACTCGCGCCGGGACTTTAGGCACCGCCCGCCGCGGGACCGTCACCGGCCCCCGCCCCGAGGCACGCCGACGCCCGGCGGGTCAGTCGTCCTCGAGGGCCTGTCCCGGAAACAGCACATCGGCGAAGCCGAACTGCCGCAGATCCGTGATCCGCATCGGGTAGAGCACGCCGTCGAGGTGGTCGCACTCGTGCTGCACCACGCGGGCGTGGAAGCCGTCGACCGTGCGGTCGATCGGGCGCCCGTCCGGGTCGAAGCCCGTGTAGCGCAGCCGGTGCCAGCGCGACACCACGCCGCGCATGCCCGGCACCGACAGGCAGCCCTCCCAGCCGTCCTCGCGCGCATCCCCGATCGGCACCAGGACCGGGTTGCACAGCACCGTGAACGGGATGTCCTCGGCGTCCGGATAGCGCGGGCTGCGGAACCCGCCGAAGATGACCACCCGCTGGTCGACGGCGATCTGCGGCGCCGCGATTCCCGCCCCGTTCATCGCCTGCATCGTGTCGAGCAGGTCCGCGACCAGCGCCCGCAGCTGCGGCGTGCCGAACGCCTCGACCGGCTTCGCGACCCGCAGCAGTCTCGGGTCGCCCATCCGGATCACCTCACGCACCGCCATCGAAGTCCTCGCAGAAACGCACCAGCACCCGCACGGCCGTTTCGAGCGCGCGCTCGAGGCCGGCCTGAAGCTCGGCAACCGCGATGCCGTGCGCACTGTCGCCTCGCCCGGCGGCCGCGTTGACGACGACGGCGAGCGTCGCGTAGGCCAGTCCGGCCTCCCGGGCCAGCACCGCCTCGGGCATTCCGGTCATGCCGACCACGGTGGCGCCGTCGCGCTCGATCCGGTCGATCTCGGCGGCGGTCTCGAGCCTCGGTCCCTGCATGCAGGCGTAGACCCCCTGCGGCACGACCGCCACGCCGGTCGCGCACGCCGCCGCGATCAGGCCGTCGCGAAGCGTCGGCGTGTACGGATGGGTGAAGTCGACGTGATGCACCGCCTCGCCCGGCGCGTCGCCGAAGCTCGCCACCCGGCCCCACGTGTAGTCGATCAGCTGGTGCGGCACGACCAGCGCCCCGGCATCCAGGCCCGCCGCGATGCCGCCGACCGTCGCCACGGCGACGGCGGCCCGCACGCCCGCGTCCACCAGCGCCTGCACGTTCGCGCGGTAGTCGATGCGGTGCGGCGCCAGCGCGTGGTCCGGCCCGTGGCGTGCGAGGAACACCACCGCCCTGCCGCCGAGCCGCCCGTGCAGCAGCGGGCCGGACGGCGCGCCCCAGCGCGTGACGACGTCCTGCGACCGCACGTCGGACAGCGCCGCGAGGCGCCCGAGCCCGCTGCCGCCGATGATCCCGAGCGGCGCGCTCACCGCACCGGCATCACGCGGACCCGGCCGCGACCGCGTAGATCGCCGGCAGGTTGCGCCACGCGCCGTGCACGTCCATGCCGAAGCCGAACACGTAGCGGTCCGGCACCGTCAGCCCGACGAAGTCGGCGCGGATCGGCTTGACGCGGTCGAGGCGCTTCTCGCACAGCACCGCGTTGCGGACCTCCGCCGCCCCCGCATCGAGCAGCTCGTCGCGTACCGCCGCGAGCGTGTGCCCTTCGTCGAGGATGTCGTCGACGACCAGCACGACGCGCCCGCGCACGTCCTCGGTCGGCCGCACCCGCCACTCGATCGCGGGTCCGCCCACCGTGCCGCGGTAGCGCGACGCGTGCAGGTAGTCGAACTCGAGCGGGAACCGCAGCCGCGGCAGCAGTTGTCCGGTGAACACGACCGCGCCGCCCATGATCGACAGCACGAGCGGATGCCGGTCGGCCAGCGCCGCGGTGATCTCGAGCGCGACACGGTCGATCGCCCGCTGCAGCGTGTCGGCCGGGCAGACCACCTCGGCCGACGCGAGGATGGCGAGTGCGTGCGCCGGTTCGATCACGCTCGCGGCCCCGGGTGCCGGCTCAACCCGCCTTGCCCCGGGCCATCCCGGTCGCGAAGGCGGCGAACTCGGCGCCGACCTCGGGATGGCGCATGCCGAACACGTAGTTGGCCATCAGGTAGCCCAGCTTCGAGCCGCAGTCGTAGCGCGTGCCGTGGAACTCCCACGCGAGCGCGGTCTCCTCGTTCAGCAGCTGCGCGATGCCGTCGGTCAGCTGGATCTCGCCGCCGCTGCCCTTGCCGATGCGTTCGAGATGATGGAAGACCCGGGCCGTCAGGATGTAGCGCCCGACGACCGCAAGGTTCGACGGCGCGTCCGCCGGCCGCGGCTTCTCGACCATGGCCGCGATGCGGTGCAGGCGCGGCTCGAGCGGCTCGTTGCGGATGACGCCGTACTTGCTGGTCTCCTCGCGCGGCACCTGCTGCACCGCGAGCACCGAGCACTGGCGCGCGGCGTGCAGTTCGACCATCTGCGTGAGGCACGGCGGATCGGCGTCGATGAGGTCGTCGGCCAGGATCACCGCGAACGGCGCGTCGCCGACCACCGGCTTGGCCATCAGCACCGCGTGGCCTAGGCCCAGGGCCTCCGGCTGGCGCACGTAGATGCAGCTCACGTTCTTCGGCACGATCTCGCGGACCATCTCGAGCAGCGCCGTCTTGCCGCGCTGCTCCAGCTCGGCCTCGAGCTCCGGCGCCTTGTCGAAGTGATCCTCGATGGCGCGCTTGCTCTTGCCCGTGATGAAGACCATCTGCGTGCAGCCGGCCTGCACGGCCTCCTCGACCGCGTACTGGATCAGCGGCTTGTCGACGACCGGCAGCATCTCCTTCGGGCTCGCCTTGGTGGCGGGCAGGAAGCGCGTGCCGAGCCCGGCGACCGGGAACACGGCGGTGGTGACCTTCTGCATCGGAGGATTCCGTTCGGGGGGTGGAAGTGGACGCGGCGTCACGCAGGAAGCGCGCCGGGCGCGGCCGATCCCGCCCGGTCCAGCAAGGCTAGCAGCGCCGCCTCGCTGTCGATGACGGCGATGCCGAGCGTCCGGGCGGTCTCGAGCTTGGTACCGGCGGCCTCGCCCGCGACCACGTAGTCGGTGCGCTTCGACACGCTGCCGGTCACCTTGCCGCCGGCCGCCTCGATGCGCGCCTTCGCGGCGTCGCGCGTGAGCGTGGCCAGCGTGCCCGTCAGCACGAACGTGCGACCGATGACCGGATCGCGCGCGGCGCCGGCGGCCGGTTCGGACGTCGCGGGACGCGGTGCCGGCGGACCCTCGGGCCAGTGCACCCCGGCCGCGCGCAGCGCGTCGATCACCTCGACGTTGTGCGGCTCGTCGAAGAACGCGCGCAGGCTGGCAGCGACGACGGGGCCGACGTCGGGCACCTCGGCGAGCTGCTCGACCGGCGCGGCCATCAGCGCGTCGAGCGAACCGAAGTGGCGCGCCAGATCGCGCGCGGTCGCCTCGCCGACGTTGCGGATGCCCAGCCCGTGGACGAGCCGCGCGAGCGTGGTCTGCTTCGCGTGGTCGATCGCGGCGTGCAGATTGGCCGCCGACTTCGCCGCCATGCGCTCGAGGCCGCCGAGCGTGGCCGCGTCGAGCGTGAACAGGTCCGCCAGCGTGCGCACGTGACCGCCGTCGACCAGCTGGTCGACGAGCTTCTCGCCCAGCCCCTCGATGTCCAGCGCGCGTCGCGACGCGAAGTGCAGCAGCGCCTGCTTGCGCTGCGCCGAGCAGTACAGGCCGCCGGTGCACCGCGACGCGGCTTCGTCCTCGCCACGCGCCACGGCGGACTGGCACACCGGGCACGTGGCAGGCATCGTGAACAGCGGCGCCGCGTCGGGGCGGTGCTCCATGCGCACCGCGACCACCTCCGGGATGACGTCGCCGGCGCGGCGCACGACCACGGTGTCACCGACACGCACGTCCTTGCGCCGCACCTCGTCCTCGTTGTGCAGCGTCGCGTTGGTGACGGTGACACCGCCGACGAACACCGGGTCGAGGCGCGCCACCGGCGTCAGCGCACCGGTGCGTCCCACCTGCACGTCGATGGCCCGCACGCGCGTCTCGGCCTCCTGCGGCGGGTACTTGTGCGCGATCGCGAAGCGCGGCGCACGCGACACGAAGCCCAGCCGTGCCTGCGCGGCGAGGTCGTCGACCTTGTAGACCACGCCGTCGATGTCGTACGGCAGCGTCGCGCGCCGCGCCCCGATCTCGCGGTACCACCGCAGCAGCCCGTCGACCCCGGTCACCACGGCACGATCGCGCGCGACCGGCAGCCGACGTTCGGCCAGCCATGCCATGCGCGCCGAGTGCGTGGCGTGCGGTACGTCACCGCCGTCGATCTCGCCCAGGCCGTAGGCGAAGAACGTCAGGCGCCGCGCCGCCGTCACCCGCGCATCGAGCTGGCGCAGCGCGCCGGCCGCGGCATTGCGCGGATTGGCGAAGCGCTTGTCGCCGCGCGCGTCCTGCGCCGCGTTCAGTGCGTCGAAGTCCGCCCGCAGCATCAGCACCTCACCCCGCACTTCGAGGCGCCGCGGCAGCGCGTCACCGGCCAGCCGCAGCGGGATCGCGGCGACCGTGCGCAGGTTGGCCGTGACGTTCTCGCCGGTCGTGCCGTCGCCGCGCGTGGCGCCTTCGACGAACACTCCGTCCACGTACAGCAGGCTCACCGCCAGTCCGTCGAACTTCGGCTCCACGGCGTACGCGACCGTCTCGACGCCGAGCGCCTCGCGCACGCGGCGATCGAAGGCGGTCGCGTCGGCGTCGTCGAAGGCGTTGTTCAGCGACAGCATCGGCACGCGATGCGCCACCGGCGCGAAGTCCACGGCCGGGGCCGCACCGACGCGCTGCGTCGGCGAGTCGGGCGTCACCGCCTGCGGCCACTGCGCCTCCAGGGCCTGCAACTCGGCAAACAGGCGGTCGTAGTCGGCGTCGCCGATCTCGGGATCGTCGAGCACGTGATAGCGGTACAGATGGTGCGAGAGCTGGTCTCGCAGCGCCGCGATGCGGGCGGCGACGGCGGCGGGCGGCGCGGAGGCGGCTTCGCCGACGTTCATCCCGCGAACAGGCGCATCGCCGTGGCGCCGCCGGGGGCGATGCCGGCAGCCGCCATCGTCGCGTAGATCTTCGTCACCGCGTCGCGCGTGGCGGCCAGCCCGGCCTCGGTGAGCGGACGCCGGTTGTCGTCGACCAGCCGCCCCCCCAGGGCGTCGGCCAGCGCGCGCGCCACGTCGACCATGCGGTCGTAGCTCGCGAGCGCGCCGGGCGCCCGCGGCACGTCCAGCAGCAGCGTGACGCCGGGCGAGCGCAGCTGCGCGAGCTGGTCGGCGAAGAAGCCCTCGCTGCCCTGGTTGTCGAGCGTGAAGTCGACGCGCTGACCGTCGGCAGCACGCGCGAGGAAGCGCCCGTCGGGGGCCAGCACCAGGCCCTGCGCGTCGGCGATCGTGGCGATGCGGTCGGCCGCGAACGTGGCGCCGTCGCCGGCGATCACCGAGATGCCGATCGCGACGTCGACCTCGTTGCACAGCGCATCGAGCGCACGGGCCTGCGCTTCCATCGCCTCGACCGACGGCATGTCGAGCGCCGCACCGGTCGCGTCGGCGACCCCCGCGACCACCACCGCGAACCCTTCGAGCTCGCTGCGCCCGGCCGCGCCGCGCCGGTCGGCCAGCGGCATGGTGACCCGCAGCCGCTGCGCGCCCGCGGCGTCGACGGCGTCGGCCGCCCGCCAGCGCCCGCGGGCCGGATCCCACGCGTCGACGTGACCGCCGCGTGCGAGCGCGCCGGCGGCCGTCAGCACCTGCTGCGTGCGCCCGGCATCGAAGCCGTCGCCACGCTCGAGGATCGCCTCGGCATCGATCGGCGCCGTCTCGGCCTCGGGGGCCGGCGCCACCGCCGGCGCGTCGACGGTCTGCGCGACGGACGTCCGCAGCGCGGACGCCGGCTCGGGGCCGGACGCGGGCTCGAGCCCGGACGCCGGCCGCGGCGACAGCAGCGCGTCGACGTCGGGCCGGTCGAACGCCTGCGCCGTGCGTCGGCGCCACGCGCGCTCCTGCCACGCGTTGTAGGCCATCACCGCGGCGATCACCGCGACCCCGACCGCCAGCAGCACCCAGCGCAGCGGTGTCATCGCTCAGGCCGCGGCGCGCGCATCGGTGATGCGCAGCGCCTCCTCGATGTCGACGGCGACGACACGCGACACGCCGGGCTCGGGCATCGTGACTCCGATCAGGTGTTCGGCGACTTCCATCGTGGTCTTGTTGTGCGTGATGAACACGAACTGGGTTTCGGTCGCCATCGAGCGCACCAGCTCGGCCATGCGTCCGGCGTTGGACTCGTCGAGCGGCGCGTCGACCTCGTCGAGCAGACAGAACGGCGCCGGGTTGAGCTTGAACATCGCGAACACGAGCGCCATCGCCGTGAGCGCCTTCTCGCCGCCCGAGAGCATCTGGATCGACTGGTTCTTCTTGCCGGGCGGACGCGCCGAGATCTGCACGCCGCTGTCGAGGATCTCGTCGCCGGTCATCACCAGCTTCGCCTCGCCGCCGCGGAAGAGCGTCGCGAAGTACTCGCCGAAATGGCGGTTGACGTCGTCGAAGGTCGTGCGCAACCGCTCGCGCGTCTCGCGGTCGATGCGGCGGATCGCCTCGACCAGCGTGTCGATCGCCTCGGCGAGGTCGGTCGACTGTGCATCGAGGAAGCCCTTGCGCTGCTGTGCCGTGTCGAGCTCCTGCAGCGCCGCGAGGTTCACCGGCCCGAGTCCGACGATCTCGGCCTGCAGCCGGTTGATCTCGGCCTGCAGCGCCTGCGGTCGCGGGGCGTCGCGGGCGGCCTCGGCCAGCGCCGCCTCCTCGGCCTGCGCCTCGAACAGCTGCTGGGCGAAGTTCTCCTCCGCAAGCCGCGCCTCCTGCGCCTTCAGGTCGAGCTCGTGCAGCCGCTCGCGCAGCGGACCGAGCTGCTGTTCGAGCGCCATGCGCGCCTGCTCGGCCTCGCGCAGATCGCGTTCGGCATCCGCCAGCGCGTCGCGCCGCGTGCCCAGCGCGTGCTCGCGGTCGGCCTTGCGCTCGAGCGCCTGCGCCAGCCGCTCGCGCAGCGGTGCGTCATCGAAGCCCGCGAGCTCGGCATCGATGTCCGCCAGCGCGCGCGCGGCACCCGACTGCCGCGCCGCCAGGTCGGCCAGGTTCGCTTCGAGATCGCCGACGCGGGCGTCGAGCGAGCGCGCCTGGAACGCGGCGTTCTGTGCCTCGCGGTCCGCGCGCTGCACGTGCTCGCGGGCAAGCACGAGCTGCTGCTCGGCCGCGCGGGCGACGTCGACGGCGGCATCGGTGCTCTCCTGCAGCGCCTCGACGTCCGACTGCGCCTCGGCCACCGCGTCGAACAGCGACAGCCGGGCGCCCTGCTCGTGCTCGATCTCGGCGGCCACCCGCGCGCGCTCCTCGGACAGCTGTGCAGCACGCGTGCGCAGCCGCTCGAGCGACTCGCGCGCGCGCAGCTCGTCCAGTTCGAGCCGATGGCGCTGCGCCACGTGCGCCTGCCCCGTCTCGCGGGCCGCGGCCAACGCGCGGCGCGTGTCCTCGCGTGCGAGCGCGGCCGCCTCGGCCTCGCCGCGCAGCCGGTCGAGCGTCTCGCGCAGCATCGGCACCGCCGCCTCGAGCGCCTCGATCTCTCGCTTGCGCGCGAGCAGCCCGTGCAGCTCGGAGTCGGGCGCGTGGAAACCGACGCTGCGCGCGGTGAAGACGTGGCCTTCGCGGGTGACGACGCACTGGTGCGCGTCGAGCGAAGTCGCGACGCGCAGCGCGTCGTCGAGCGAGTCGGCGGTGAACACGTGCCCGAGCCAGTCGGCCAGTACCGCCCCGACGGTGGCGTCGTCCATGCGCAGCCGGTCGAGCAGGCGTCCGCAGCCGGACGGCGCGAGTCCGAGGCCGAAGGTCGATGTGCCGGGGCGGAAGACCGTGAGCTTTCCCGGCGGGGCCGCGCCGAACCAGTCGGCCAGCCGCTCCGGGGCGTCGATCGGCAGCGCGTTCAGGCGCTCGCGCAGCACCGACTCGAACGCGTCCTGCCAGCCGGCCTCGATGTGGACGCGCTCCCACAGCCGTGCCGCATCCGCGAGACCGTGCTGCCCCAGCCACGCCGCCATCTCCTCGGTCGCGCGCAGGCGCTGCTGGAACGCGATCAGCGTGTCGAGCCGGGTCTCCTGCGCGGTCACGTCCTGGCGCACGCGCTCGGCCTGCTGGCGCAGGTCGCCGTGGCGGCGGTCGAGGTCGGTGAACCGCGCTTCGAGCGACGCGATCGCGGCCTGGGACTCGGCGGCCGCGGCGGCGGCGGCTTCGCGCGCCTCGGTCAGCGCCTCGACCGCCACCGGGTCGGGCGCTTCCAGCGCGGCCGCCTCGTCGTCGAGCCGCACCGCGCGCGACTGCAACTGCGACAGCAGCTTGTCCGCGTTGGCCAGCGCGACCGTGGCGACATCGCGCCGCGTGCGCGCCTCGGCGGCCTGCTGGCGCGCGAGATCGGCGGTCGCGCGTGCCGCCTGCCACGCGGCGTCGGCCGCCGGCAGTTCGTCGCGCACCGCGTCGAGCGCGCTCTCGCACGCCTCGGCCTGCAGCGCGGCCTCGTCGCGTTCAGCCGTGGTGGCCTGAAGCGACTCTTCCAGCACCGCGCGCCGCTGCGCCTGCTCGCCCTGCTCGCGCAGCGCCTGCTCGCGCCGCTGCGCTGCGCGCTGGCGGTTGTCGTGCAGGAACTCGAGCGCCTGCTGCGCGCGCGCCGCCTCGCCGGACACCTCGTAGAGCGCGCCCTGCGCGACGTGCACCGCCTCGGAGGCCGCGTACTGCGCTTCGCGCAGCTGCACCGCGCGGGTCTCGGTCTCGCGAAGCTGCGCCGTCGTCGCTTCGAGTTCGAGCGTGCGCTCGTCGATCTCGCGGGCGATGCGCTCGCGCTGGGACCGCGCATCGGTGCGCCGCACGTACCAGAGCAGGTGCTGCGCCTCGTGCAGTCGACCGTCGAGGGCGCGCCACTGCTCCGCCGCCTGTGCCTGGCTGTCGAGCTTCTCGATCTGCGTCGCGAGCTCGCGCCGGATGTCGTCGACGCGCAGCAGGTTGTCGCGGGTGTCGTCGAGGCGCGACTCGGTCTCCTTGCGCCGCTCGCGGTACTTCGACACCCCGGCGGCCTCCTCGAGGAACGCGCGCAGCTCCTCGGGGCGCGCCTCGACGATGCGCGAGATCATCCCCTGCTCGATGATCGCGTAGCCGCGCGCCCCGACCCCGGTGCCGAGGAAGATGTCGGCCACGTCCTTGCGGCGCACGGCCAGATTGTTGATGTAGTAGTCGGACTGGCCGTCGCGCTCGAGCACGCGCCGGATCGAGATCTCGGCGTACGTCGACCACGCGCCGGCGGCGCGCCCCTGACTGTTGTCGAAGACCAGTTCGACGCTGGCGCGGTTGACCGGGCGACGGTCGCCCGACCCGTTGAACAGCACGTCCTGCAGTGTCTCGCCGCGCAGGTTGCGCGCCGACGACTCGCCCAGCACCCAGCGCACCGCGTCGATGACGTTCGACTTGCCGCAGCCGTTCGGTCCGACGATCCCCGTCAGCTGACCGGGCACGGCGACGTGCGTCGGGTCGACGAACGACTTGAATCCGGCGAGCTTGATGTGGGTGAGGCGCACGGGCGACGCGGACGACGACGCGAGGAAGAGTTCACGCGGCCCGGATGACCGCATCTATCCGGGCGAGTGTAACCGTCGACCACGTGCCCTCGACGCGTCGCGCGGCGCGTCGCACCGCTAGCATCCGGGCCGATGAATCCCGACCTCGACCGGCTGCAGCCGTACCCGTTCCAGCGCCTCGCGAAGCTCTTCGCCGATGTCGCACCCCCGCCCGACCTGCCCCACGTGGACCTGTCGATCGGGGAACCGCGGCACCCCACCCCCGCGCTGGTCACGGCCGCGCTGGTCGCGCACCTCGACGGTCTTGCGAGCTACCCGGCGACGGCCGGATCGGTGGCGCTGCGCGAAGCCATCGCGCGCTGGGCCGAGCGGCGCTGGAAGCTGCCCGCGCTCGATGCCGCCCGCGAGGTGCTGCCGGTCAACGGCAGCCGCGAAGCGCTGTTCGCGTTCGCCCAGACGGTGATCGACCGCACGCGCGTGCCCGCGCCCGTGGTCGTCATGCCCAATCCGTTCTATCAGATCTACGAGGGTGCGGCCCGGCTCGCAGGCGCCGAGCCGTTCTACGTGAACCAGACGGCGGAGACGGGGTTCGCGAGCGACTGGGACGTCGTCGACGCCGCCACCTGGGCGCGCACCCAGCTGGTCTACGTGTGCTCGCCCGGCAACACGGTCACATGGTATCGACCGCGCAGGTGGCGCGCGAACGCGGTGTCGTCGCCGGGGACGCGCGACCACAGATAGAACGACGCGTCCGG
>JALORJ010000335.1 GCA_025459035.1 Burkholderiales bacterium | reverse complement strand
CGGCAACATCCAATTGTCCGAGCGGATCGCCCGAGACCGACCGACCTTTCCCTTTCCCGTCACGGTTCCGGCGGCGAGGTTCTCCGTGTATCTCTTTACTTCATCGGGCCGCGCGCATGCGTGGCTGGGCGCCGGTAGTGCGGCCGCCGCGCTGCTGGCCGACGGGGCCGCGACCCTCACCGGCGCGGTCCTGCGCGCGCGGGGGGCTTCGCCCGCATGGCTCGAATGGCCGCATCCGCTGCACTGGTGGCTGGTCGAGACGCTGGCGATCATGTTGCTGGGGTTCGTGGTGGTGGCGTGGATCACCCGTGGCTGGTGGCGCGCGTGGTGGCCGGCCGCGTCGCCCGCGCGGCGGGCGCTCGTGCTGTGCAGCGCGCTGACGGCGGCGGAGGTGGGGTTCGGCGGCGCGTTCTGGGTCACGCGGCACCAGACGTATGCCTCGATGGGCTGGTTGCCGACGCTTTTCTCCCTCAGCACCGAGTGGCGCCCGCCGACCCTCTTCGCGACGGCGCAGTGGTGGCTCGCGGGCTGGCTCGCGGCGCAGTGCCGGCGCCTGTCGGGGCGTGGCATCTGGGGCTTCGTGGCCGCGGCCTGCGTGTTCCTCGGCGCGGACGAGCTGCTGTCGATCCACGAATTCGCCGGCAACGCGCTGAAGCAGAGCGGCTGGGTCGGGTCACGCGGGGCGCGCAGCGTCGATCTCGGACCGATCCACACGTTCTACTGGCCGATCGTCTACGTCCCGCTGGCGGGGGTCGTCGGGCTGGTCGGGCTGCGCGGTCTGCTCGGTGTGCTTCGCCCGCCGCAGCTCGCGCTGCTCGTGCTCGCGGGCACGGTGTTCCTGACGGGTGCCGTCGGCTTCGAACTGCTCGAGGCGACCGGCACCGCGCGCACGGCCGGCTGGTGGACGAGCGACCGGGGTTCGCTCAACCTGCTGATCGAGGAGTCGCTCGAGGCCTTCGGGGTCACGCTCGCGGTGGGGGTGTTCGCCCACGAGCGCTGGCGGCTGCGTGCACACGCGCGTTGACGGCACGTCGTACTTGCGTGCGCGTCACTCGATCAGTCCGTGCGTCAGGCAGTAGCGCGCCAGCTCCGCATTGCTCGCGACGCCCATCTTCGCGAGCAGGCGCGTGCGGTAGGTGCTGACGGTCTTCACGCTCAGGTGCAGCAGCGCCGCCGCGTCGGTCACGGTCTTGCCTTCGGCCAGCAGCACCATCACCCGGAATTCGCGCGTCGACAGCCGCGCGTGCGGCGGGTCGGCGGCGTCGCTGCCGTGCTGTACCGCGATGGCGGCGGCGAGATCGGTCTGCAGGTAGCGACCGCCGGCCAGCACGCGGCTGACCGCGTCGGCCAGTTCCTCGACCGCGCGGTCCTTGGTCACGTAGCCCGCGGCACCGGCGCGCAACGCGCGCACGGCCAGCTCGCGGTCGGCATGCACGCTCAGCACGATGACCCGTGCCGCCGGCGCCGTGCGGCGCAGCCGCTCGAGCACGTCGAGCCCGTGCATGCCCGGCAGCGACAGATCGAGCACCACGAGCGCGACGGGGTCGTGCTCGCGCACCAGGCGCGCCGCCGTCTCGCCGTCCGCCGCTTCGTCGACGACCGCGTCGGGGAGCGACGCCTCGATCAACTGCCGCACGCCGCGGCGCATCAGCGGGTGGTCGTCGACCACGAGGCAGCGGGTCATGCGACGGCGTCGGCCTCGGCGGCGATCGCGACCACCGGCACCCGTACGCGGATTCGCGTGCCGTCGCCGGGACGCGATGCGACCGCCGCGTCGCCGCCCAGCATCCGCGCGCGCTCGCCGATCCCGAGCAGACCGAGACCGGAGCGCTGACCGGCCTGCCCCTGCACGGCGGCGTCGACGTCGAAGCCGCTGCCGTCGTCCTCGACGGTCAGCTCGACGCCACCGGGCACCGGTGCCAGTGCGACGCGGACATGCCCGGCGCCGGCGTGGCGCGCGACGTTCGTCAGCGCCTCCTGGGCGATGCGGAACAGGCCGGTGGCGCGGTCGCGGTCGAGCGCGACCTCGCGGATGTCGGTCTCGCAGATCACGTCGCTGCGCTCGGCGAACTGGGCGACGTGCGCGCGCAGGGCGGCCGCGAGGCCGAGCGCGTCGAGCACCGCGGGACGCAGTTCGGTCGACAGCCGGCGCACCGTGTTGATGGTGTGGCCGATGAAGTCGCTCATGCCGTCCAGGCGCTCGCGGACCGGCCGCGCGACGTCCGGCGGCAGTGTCGAGATGCGCCGCGCGAGCCAGCCGATGTCCATCTTCAGACCGGTGAGGGCCTGGCCGAGCTCGTCGTGGATCTCGCGCGCCATGCGGGCGCGTTCGGCCTCGACCGCCGCGTCCTGCTGCTGCGCGAAGCGCGCGATGCGCTCGCGCGAGGCGGCCACCTCGTGCTGGGTGTTGCGCTCGTCGCTGATGTCCTCGAAGAACACCGCGAGACCTTCGGCGGTCGGGTAGATGTGGTTGCGGTACCAGCGCTGGTGCGGGACGAAATGGATGTCGATGCTGACGGGCTGGCCGCTCTGGCGGGCCTCGTGGCAGGCCGCGTGGAACGGCGTCGCGATCGCTTCGGGGAACAGCGTCCACACGTGGCCCCCGAGCAGATCCTCGCGCGGGCAGCCGAGCATCTGCACGGCCTCGTCGTTGACGTAGGTGTAGCGCCAGTCGCGGTCGATCGCGACGAAGCCGTCGCGGATGCTGCGCAGCAGGTCGGCCAGCCGACGCGTCGCCGCCTGCTGCGACTGGGTCGCGTCGTGCAGCTCGGTCACGTCGCGCACGACGCCGATCACTTCGCTCACGCGCCCGTCCGGCGCGCGCTGCGCGACGCCGCGGTCGTGGACCCAGCGCCAGTCCGCGCCGTCGACGCGCCACCGGTACTCGAGATCGAACGTGGCGCCGTCGCTGTCCGCGCGCTGCTGCATGCGCTGCGCGTGTTCGCGGTCCTCGGGGTGGACCGACGCGAGCCACGCGCCGAGGCTCGCCGGCATGCGTGCGGCGCGGCTGCCGGTCCAGTGGATCTCGCCGGTCGGCACGTCGTAGCGGTAGGCGACCTCGCCCATGGCCTCGACGAAGGCCGCGTTCACGTGCGCGAGCTCGCGGTTCACCGATTCGAGCGCGCGCCGCGCGGCCT
>JALORJ010000334.1 GCA_025459035.1 Burkholderiales bacterium | reverse complement strand
CGCGCCGAAGGAGCTGAACCACTTCAACCGGCTGCGCGCGGCGGTGATCGACGGCAACATCAATCCCGGCTTCACGATGGGACAGGTGCTCGAGTTCATGGACCGCACGGTCAAGGAGCAGCTGCCCGCCGGCGTGCAGACCGACCTCGACGGCCAGTCGCGCGAGTTCCGCGAGTCCGGTGCCGAACTGCTGCTCACCTTCGTGCTGGCGCTCGCGTTCATCTACCTGGTGCTCGCCGCGCAGTTCGAGAGCTTCATCGGTCCGTTCGTGATCATGCTGACGGTGCCGCTGGCGATGGCCGGCGCGCTGCTCGCGCTCTTCATCGACGCGAAGCTCGGGCGCGGCGGCACGCTGAACGTCTACAGCCAGATCGGGCTGGTGATGCTGGTGGGGCTCATCACCAAGCACGGCATCCTGATCGTCGAGTTCGCCAATCAGGTGCGCATGAGCGGTCGCAGCGCGGTCGATGCAGTGGTCGAGGCCGCCACGCTGCGGCTGCGCCCGATCCTGATGACCACCGGGGCGATGGTGCTGGGCGCCGTGCCGCTGATGATCGCCAAGGGCGCCGGCGCCGAGACGCGGCATCCGATCGGCTCGGTGATCGTCGGCGGCCTGCTGGTCGGCACGCTGCTGACGCTGTTCGTCGTGCCGACCTTCTACACGCTGCTCGTGCGGCGCGTGCGCGACCCCGAGGCCGATGCACGCGCCGCGATGGACGCGCTGCCCGACGTCGCGGCGGCGCGGAGCCCGGCGGCATGACACCCGGTGCGGTGGTCGACGCACAGCAGTTCGCGACGCTGACCGGACTCGAGCTGCTGCGCGCGATGCGCGACGGTGCGCTGCCGCCGCCGGGCATCGGCATCGCGCTCGACTTCCGCCTGCGCGACGTCGAGCCCGGCCGCGTGGTCTTCGTCGGGCATCCGGACGCGCGCTTCTACAACCCGCTGGGGCAGGTGCATGGCGGCTATGCCGCGACGCTGCTCGACAGCTGCATGGGCTGCGCCGTCCACTCGCAACTGGGCGCCGGTGTCGGCTACACGACCCTCGAGATCAAGGTGAACTACATCCGCGCGATGGACTCGAGCACCGGCGAGATCGCCGCCGAGGGACGCACGCTGCACGTCGGGCGGCGCACCGCGACGGCCGAAGGTTTCGTGCGCGACGCGGCCGGGCGGCTGCTCGCGCACGGCACCACCACCTGCATCGTCCTGGCGCCTTGAGCGGTGCCGGTCCGTCGCGCCGACCCGCGACGCTCGACGACCTGCCGCGCATCGTCGCGATCTACAACGCGACCGTGCCGGGGCGCATGGTGACCGCCGACACCACACCGGTGTCGGTCGACAGCCGGCGCGCATGGTTCGACGCGCACACGCCGGCGCGCCGGCCGATCTGGATGGTCGAGCACGACGGTGCCGTCGCCGGCTGGGCGAGCTTCTCGGACTTCTACGGCCGCCCGGCGTACGACGGCACGGCCGAGTTCACCGTGTATCTCGACGCGGCCTTCCACCGCCGCGGGCTCGGCCGCTGGGTCGTGGCGCAGGCGTGTGCCGCGGCCCCGGCACTCGGACTGCACACGCTGCTGGCCTTCGTCTTCGGGCACAACCTGCCCAGCCTGCGGCTGTTCGAGGGCTGCGGCTTCGTGCGCTGGGCGCATCTGCCGCGCGTCGCGATCCTCGACGGTGTGGCGCGCGACCTCGACATCCTCGGGCGCCGCGTCGATGCCGACGCGACGGTGTCCGCGTGAGCCCGCGCCGCACCGTCGTCTTCCCGCTACTGCCCGGAGCCTGCCGATGACTTCCGACCCCGCCGCCCGCGGCTGGCGCACGCCGTGGATGGTGCTGATCTGCGGCGCCACCATCCTCACGCTGTCGATGGGGTCGCGGCAGTCGTTCGGCCTGTTCCTCACGCCGATGTCGACCGAGTTCGGCTGGGGACGCTCGAACTTCGCGTTCGCGATGGCGCTGTCGAACCTGCTGACCGGCGCGTTCCAGCCGTTGCTCGGCGGCATCGCCGACCGCTACGGCGCCGGGCGGGTCGTCGCGATCTGCGGCGTGCTGTTCGCCGCCGGGGTCGCGCTCACGCCGCTGTCCGACACGCCGCTGCTGCTCGACCTCACCTGCGGTGTGCTGACCGGCATCGCGCTGTCGGGAATCATGTTCGGCGTCGTGCTGGGCGTCGTCGGCCGCGCGTGGCCCGCCGAGAAGCGCAGCTTCGCGTTCGGCATCGCGACCGCCGGCGGCTCGGTCGGGCAGTTCCTGCTGATTCCCTTCACGCAGTGGCTCATCCACCAGCTCGGCTGGAAGGGCGCGGTGTGGGTGCTCGCGGGCGTGGCGCTTGCGGTCGTGCCGCTCGCGCTCGGCATGGTCGAGCCGAAGCGTGCGGCTCCGGCCGCCGGCGCGGCCGCGCAGCAGTCGTTCGGCGAGGCGCTGCGCGAGGCCGGGCGCCAGCCGGGCTTCTGGATGCTCACCGCCGGCTACTTCGTGTGCGGCTTCCACGTCGCCTTCATCCAGGTGCACCTGCCGTCGTACCTGAACGACGTCGGCCTGCCGGCGTCGGTGGGCGCGGCCGCGCTCGCGCTGATCGGGCTGTGCAACATCGCCGGGTCGTTCTCCGCCGGCTGGCTCGGCGGGCGCTACAGCAAGAAGCACCTGCTGTTCTGCATCTACGCCGGACGCGCGCTGGTGATCGGCGCGTTCCTCGTGCTGCCGCCGTCGGCGGGCAGCGTGTTCATGTTCGCGGCCGGCATGGGTTTTCTGTGGCTGTCGACGGTACCGCTCACCAACGGGCTGGTCGCGCAGGTCTTCGGCACGCGTTACCTCGCGATGCTGGGCGGCATCGTGTTCTTCTCGCATCAGGTCGGCGCGTTCCTCGGCGTGTGGCTCGGTGGGCGCGTGTTCGACGCGACCGGCAGCTACGACACCGTGTGGCTGGTCGCGATGTGGCTCGCGGTGTTCGCGGCCCTGATCAATCTGCCGATCGACGAGCGCCCGCTCGTGCGGCGCGCGCCCGCGGCGGCTTGAGAACCTGTGAAGCAATCCCCCACACCCGCTCGAACGCACCTGACGGCGCCGCTCGGCGTTGCGAAGGCTCGCCGTGGAGCCCGCCACGGCTGCGCTTCGCGCCTTGATCGACACCGCC
>JALORJ010000333.1 GCA_025459035.1 Burkholderiales bacterium | reverse complement strand
CACGCTGAAGTCGAGCCCGGCCGCCCAGTCGGACCGCAGCCCGAACAGCGTGCCGTCGAGTGTCGCGTCGACCCGGTTGCCGGTGAGTTCCTGTTCGTGACGCTGCAGCAACGCCGCGGTGCGGTTGACGAGCGTGTTCGCCGGATTGAAGCGGTACACCTCGACGTTGGCGAAGTCGCGCAGCGCCGCGTAGTGGTAGAGCGTGTTGCGCAGCGTGATGGCGTCGGTCGGGCGCCATTCCAGCAACGAGCGCGCCCAGATCACGTTCTGCGCGTAAATGCCGTCGCGCGCGTTGTAGTTGGCGAAACGCGTGTCGGGCCGGATGCGCCCGTCGCCCCCGGCGGTCGGGTTCAGCAGCGGCGTGCCCCAGTACGGGCGCTCGACCTGCTCGTCCTGCCACTCGACGGCCAGCGTGTGCGACACGCGCGCGGTCATGTCGGTCAGCAGCGACGCCGCGGCGGTCCACGCGGTGCGCTGCTCGCCGTCGACCCAGCCGTTCGAGTGCGCGCGGTTGACGTCGAAGCGCACCGCGTTGCGCACGCCGTCCTCGGCGCCAAAGCGCCGGTTCAGTCCGAGCGCGACCTGCGTCGTGTCCCAGCTGCCGGCGATCAACCGCACCTGCGAGAAGTCGGCGTCGCGCGTGGCGAGCTTGGTCACGTAGTTGATCGCGCCGCCGACCGCGCCGGCGCCGTAGAGGAACGTCGACGGGCCGCCGATCACCTCGACGCGGTCGAGCGTCCAGCCGTCGACGGGCCGCGCCGCGATCGGGTCGTACTGCACCGTGATGCCGTTGAAGAGCTGCGTGATCTGCCCGCCGGTGAAGCCGCGGTACGACACGCTGCCGGCCGAACCCGGCGGTGCGGCGAACGTGACCCCGGGGGCCGCGACCAGCGCGTCCTGCGTGGTGAGTGCGCCGATCGCGTCGAGGCGGTCGCGATCGATGACCGTGACCGACGCCGGCGTCTCGCGCGGGGTCAGGCCGAGCCGCGAGCCGGTCTGGTTGGCGGCATCGAGCGACAGCCGCTCGGCGGCCGGGCGGGCGCGCACCTGCACGGCGTCGAGCACCGGCACCGCGGAATCGGAAGACTGGGCGGCCACGACGGCCGGCAGGTAGAAGACGACGAGCGCGAGACGCGCGGCAACGAAACGCATGTCGGTGCGGTGGAGAGGGCAGGCGCGGGCGGACCGCAGGCGACCGCGAAACTATCAGCGCGATCGACGCGCGGCGCAGCGTGCGACCGCATGCCGCAGTCGGGCATCGCCCGGCAGGCGCGAGCGGGTCGGGCCGCCGCCCCGCGGACGCGGGCGGGCTGCGACAGCGTGTCGCAGCGCGGTGCCGACAAGGGCGACCTACACTCGTCGCCGATGACTGCGCCGCGTCCCTCGTCGCTCGACACCGGCCACCGCAACCTGTGGCGGGTGGTCGCGCTGCGCTGGTCGGCGCTCGCGGCGCTCGCGGTGCTGCTGGCGGTCTCGCACTGGCAGTTCGCACTGGCGCTGCCGTGGAGCGCGCTCGCGGTCGTGGTCGCCGTCGCGGCGGCGATCAACGTCGCCACGCAGCTGCGGCTGCGGCATCGGCACGCGGTGGGCGAGATCGAGGTGGCCGCGCAGCTGCTCGTCGACGTCGCGGTGCTCGCGACCACGCTCGGCCTGACCGGCGGCTGGGCCAACCCTTTCGTCTCGTTATTCCTGCTGCCGGTGATCATCGCCGCGACCGTGCTGTCGACCGGGCCGGCGTGGGCCGTGACCGGCGCCGCCTTTGCCGGCTACAGCGTGATCGGCTTCGCCGCCCTGCCGTTGCCGCATCTGCACGGCGGGCCGGGCGACTTCGACCTGCACGTGCTCGGCATGTGGGTGGCGTTCGCGCTGTGCGCCGGCGCGGTGGCGACCGTCGTCACGCGCATGGCGCGGTCGCTGCGCGCGCGTGACCGTGCGCTCGCCGACGCCCGCGAGCGCGCACTGCGCGACGCGCAGGTGCTCGCGCTCGCGACGCTGGCCGCCGGGGCCGCGCACGAGCTGGGGACGCCGCTGGCGACGATGGCGGTCGTCGCCGGCGAGCTTGCCGCCGCGCCCCTCGACGCCGACCTGCGCGAAGACGTGGCGGCGCTGCGCGCACAGATCGCCGAGTGCCGCCGCATCGTCGACGAGATGGCCGCCACGGCCGGTGCCCCGCGCGCCGATGCGGCGGTGCCGCAACCGGTCGACCGCTATCTCGACCGCGCGATCCGCCGCTGGCGCGCGCTGCGGCCCGCGGTCGACGTGACGACCCACTGGGCCGGCGAGCAGCCTGCGCCGCGCATCGTCCCCGACCGCACGCTCGACCAGACGCTCGTGTCGCTGCTGAACAACGCGGCCGACGCGAGCCCGGACGGCATCGAGATGCACGGGTCGTGGCGGGCCGGCGCGCTCGAACTCGAGATCCGCGACCGCGGGGCTGGCGTCGCCGCCGACGTGCTGGACGTCGCCGGCCGGGCACGCATCAGCACCAAGCCCGACGGTCACGGGATGGGCCTGCTGCTCGCGCGTGCCGCGGTCGAGCGCTTCGGCGGGCATGTCGAGCTGGCCAACCGCACCGACACGCGCGGGGCGACCACGCGCATCTTGCTGCCGCTCGCGCGGCCGGATGCCGCCCGATGACGGGGGCCGACGCCGCCGCGATGCCGCGGCTGCTGATCGTCGACGACGACGCCACGTTTCGCGCGGTGCTCGAACGGGCGATGCGCCGGCGCGGATTCGAGGTGGAGACCGCCGCCGACGTCGAGCACGCGATCGCCGTCGCGCGCCGCCGCGCACCGACGCACGCGGTGGTGGACCTGCGCATGCCCGGCCCGTCGGGGCTCGCGCTGCTGCCCGAACTGCGCCGCCTCGGCGGCGACGCGCTGCGCATCGTGGTGCTCACGGGCTACGCGAGCATCCCGACCGCCGTCGAGGCGATCAAGCTCGGCGCCACGCACTACCTCGCGAAACCGGCGGATGCCGACGACATCATGGCGGCCTTCGCGAGCGACGCGGGCGATCCGTCGACGCCGATCCGCGAACGCCCGCCCGGCATCGACCGTGTCGAGCGCGACCACATCCACCACGTCCTGGCGGCCCACGGCGGCAACGTGTCGGCGACCGCGCGTGCGCTCGGCATGCACCGGCGCACGCTGCAG
>JALORJ010000332.1 GCA_025459035.1 Burkholderiales bacterium | reverse complement strand
CACCCTTGAACGGCTGCATCTGCTCGAGCAGCGCCGCCTTGCCGTACAGCGCGCCGCTGCCGGTCGGGCCGCACACCTTGTGTCCGGAGAAGCAGTAGAAGTCGCAGTCGAGCGCCTGCACGTCCACCGGCAGGTGCGGCGCGGCCTGGGCGCCGTCGACCAGCACCTTCGCGCCGTGCGCGTGCGCGATCTCGATCATCCGCGCGACCGGCACGATCGTGCCGAGCGCATTGCTCACGTGCGTGAGGGCGCAGAACCGCGTGCGCTCGGTGAACAGCGCCGCGAAGGTGTCGACGTCGACCGCACCGTCGTCGTCGATCGGCACGACCTTCAGGACGATGCCGCGCTCGTCGCGCAGCATCTGCCACGGCACGATGTTCGAGTGGTGCTCGAGGTGCGTGAGGATCACCTCGTCACCGGCCTGCAGGAACCGCCGCCCCCAGCCGTGCATGACGAGGTTGACCGCCTCGGTGCAGCCGGTCGTGAAGACGATCTCGCGGTCTTCCGTCGCGTTGAGGAACCGCTGCACCGACCGGCGTGCGCCCTCGTAGGCCTCGGTCGCCACCTGCGACAGCGTGTGCACGCCGCGATGGATGTTGGCGTGTTCGTGCGTCTGGTAGCGCACCAGCCGGTCGATCACCGGCTGCGGCATCTGCGACGACGCCGCGTTGTCGAGGTACACCAACGGCCGGCCGTGCGGGTGCACGTTGTGCAGCACCGGGAAATCGGCACGGATGCGCTCGACGTCGAGCACAGCCAGCCGGTCGGGAGCGACGATCGCGTTCATGCGGGAATGCGTCCGGGTGAAGCGTGGATCGGTGCGGGATCAGGCCGCGACATGCAGCCCGGTGCGCTCGGTGACCGCGTCGCGCAGGCGCGCGCGCAGCGACGCCACCGGCACGCGGTCGACGATGTCGGCAGCGAAGCCGAAGGTGAGCAGCGTGCGGGCGTCGGCTTCGGTCAGGCCGCGGCTGCGCAGATAGAACACTTCCTCGGCTTCGAGCTGACCGACGGTCGCGCCGTGGGCGCAGCGCACGTCGTCGGCGAAGATCTCGAGCTGCGGCTTGGTGTCGACGCGGGCGCGCTCGGACAGCAGCAGGTTGCGGCTCTCCTGCGCCGAGTCGGTCTGCTGCGCGCCGTGGCGCACGAGGATGCGACCGTTGAAGACCGCATGCGCCCCGCCCGCCACCACGCACTTGTGCGTCTGCCGGCTGCTGCCGTGCGCGAACGCGTGGTCGAGCGTGCTGTGCGTGTCGGCGACCTGCCGACCGCCGATCAGCGCAAGCCCGTCGAGGCCCAGATGCGCACCCTCGCCGGCCTGCACGGCACGCACGCCGTGACGCGACAGGCGCGCGCCGAGCGCGACGCTCTGCTGCACGTAGCGGCCGTCGCGGCCGACCTGCGCGATCGAATTCGCGAGATGGAATGCACCGATGGCGTCCTGCTGCACGCGCACATGCGCGACCTGCGCGCCGGCACCGACACGCACCTCGCACACCGCGTTGACCAGGTAGGCCCCGGCCGCGCTCCCGCCGAACTGCTCGACCAGCGTGACCTGCGCGCCGTCCTCGACGACCAGCAGCACGCGCGGATGCACGGCGACATCGGTCTGCGTCGTGACGAAGGCCACCGACAGCGGCGCGTCGACCACGCAGCCGCGGCGCACGCGCAGCAGCAGCGCGTCGCGCAGCATCGCCGTGTTGACCTCGGCGAACACGTCGGCCTGGGTTCCGACGAGCGTGCCTAGAGCGTCGGCCCACGCCGGCAGCGTCGCGGGGTCGGTCGACTCGCCGAGGACGAACGCGTCGACTCCCGCCGGCAGCGTGGTGCGCGAGCGGGCCGGTGCGAACCGCCCGTCGACGAACGCCCAGTGCGCGGCCGCTTCGGGCGGCCCGTCGACGCCGGCCGTCGCGACGGCGGGGTCGGCGACATCGACCGCCGTGCCGTCGACCGGTGCGCGGAACGCGAGCTTGTACAGCGGCGCGAGATCGACGAAGCGCCAGTCCTCGTCGCGGGCGGTCGGCAGCGCGGCCGCGTGCGCGCGGTCGAGTGCCGCCGCGCGCAGCGCCTTCAGCGGCCCGGACGGCGCGTGCGCGACCGGTGCGAGCAGTGCCTCGAGAAAGGCGTGCGAAGTGACATCGGCCATCGCGTCACGCCGCCTCGGCGGCGACCCAGTCGTAGCCCCGGGCCTCGAGTTCGAGCGCGAGCGACTTGTCGCCCGACTTCACCAGCCGCCCGGCGTCCATCACGTGCACGTGGTCGGGTTCGATGTGATCGAGCAGCCGCTGATAGTGCGTGACCAGCACGACGGCGTTGTCGGCGTTGCGCAGCGCGTTGACGCCACGCGCGACGATGCGCAGCGCGTCGATGTCGAGGCCCGAGTCGGTCTCGTCGAGGAACGCGAGCTTCGGCTCGAGGATGGCCATCTGCAGGATCTCGTTGCGCTTCTTCTCGCCGCCGGAGAACCCGGTGTTGACGCTGCGATCGAGGAACGCCGGATCCATGTCGAGCAGCTTCATCTTCTCGCGCACGTAGTCGTCGAACTCGAGCGGATCCATCTCGTCGCGACCGCGTGCGCCGAGCACCGTGTTGTAGGCCAGTCGCAGGAACTGCGCGTTGGCGACGCCCGGTACCTCGACGGGATACTGGAAGCTCAGGAAGAAGCCGGCACGCGCACGCGCTTCGGCCTCGAGGCCGAGCAGGTCGTCGCCGTCGAACCGCACCGTGCCGCCGGTCACCTCGTAGGCCGGATGACCGGCCAGCACCTTCGACAGCGTGCTCTTGCCCGAGCCGTTGGGCCCCATGATGGCGTGCACCTCGCCTGCCTTCACGGTGAGGTCGATGCCCTTCAGGATCGACACGCCCGCGACGCGGGCCGTCAGCCCGCGCACGTCCAGCAGCACCTTCGCATCCGCGCGGATCATCCGACGCTCCCTTCGAGTTTCAGTCCGAGCAGGCGGCCGGCCTCGACCGCGAACTCCATCGGCAACTGCGTGAAGACGTCCTTCACGAAGCCGTTGATGATCATGCTCACCGCGGCCTCGGCGTCGATGCCGCGGCTCGCGAAATAGAACAGCTGGTCCTCGCCGATCTTCGAGGTCGTGGCCTCGTGCTCGACCTTGGCCCCCGGGTGCTGCACGTCGATGTACGGGAAGGTGTG
>JALORJ010000331.1 GCA_025459035.1 Burkholderiales bacterium | reverse complement strand
CACGCGTCGGGATCCGGCATCGGCCGGACCTCTCCGCCGTAGACGAACTCGGCCACGGGGCGCGGGCCGTTGACGGGACAGGTCAGAAGCTTCATGGGTCAGTGGCCGACGGAGGCCGCACCCTTCTGGCTCCCACTGACCTGAAGGTCAGTGTCCGCCGAAAAGGCGCGGCAAACGCGCTCCGTGGGCAGGGCTGGCAACAGTGCATTCATCGGATCAATGGCCAACGCTTGCCGCGCCTTTTTCACCCGTGAGCGAGAAGCGGGCGAAGCGGCTCAGGTTGAAGCCGCGGATGAGTTCGTGGTCGCGACCATTCGCGACCGTCCACGACATGGTCTTGCCGCAGACCGGGGTGGCCTTGAAGCCCCACGTGCCCCAGCCCGAGTCGAGATAGAAGCCCTCGACGGGCGTGGTGCCCATGATCGGCGCGAAGTCCGGCGTCATGTCGGCCATGCCGGCCCACTGACGGTTGACCTTCGCGTGCGACAGGAACGGGAACATGTCGAGCATGTGGGCCGCCAGCCCCTCGGTGAAGTCGAGCGTGGAGCGTGTCGACTGCACCTCGTACGGGTCGAGCGACGCGCCCATCACCAGCTCGCCGCGCGCCGACTGGCTCACGTACACGTGCAGGCTGCCGGACACGAGAATCGGATCGAGCCACGGCTTCTGCGGCTCGGTGACCATCGCCTGCAGCGGATGCACGTGGATCGGCGTCGACAGCCCGACCATGCGCGTCACGCGCGGCGTGAAGCCGGCCACCGCGCAGAGCACCCGCTCCGTCGCGATGTTCCCCTTGCTCGTGCGCACGCCGGTCACCTTGCCGGCCTGCACGTCGATGCCGGTGACCTCGGTCTGCTGGTGGATCTCGACGCCGCGCTGGTCGGCGCCGCGACCGTAGCCCCACGCCACCGCGTCGTGGCGCGCGATCGCGCCGGGCGCGTGGTACAGCGCCCCGAGGATCGGCGCATGGCCGCCGCACGACAGGTCGATCTGCGGCGCGGCACGCTTCACGTCGTCCGGACCGACCAGTTCGCTCTTCACGCCGAAGTGCTTGTTGACCTCGGCGCGCCAGCGCATCGTGCGCATGGCCGAGTCGGTGTGCGCGAGCGTGAAGTGTCCGCGCGTCGAGAAGAACAGGTTCAGGTCGAAGTCCTGCGCCAGGTCCTGCCACAGCCGCACCGACTCGTCGTAGAACGCGACGCCCTCGGGCGTCAGGTAGTTCGAGCGGATGATGGTCGTGTTGCGCCCGGTGTTGCCGCCGCCGAGGTAGCCCTTGTCGAGGACCGCGACGTTGGTCATGCCGTGGTCGCGCGCCAGGTAGTACGCGGCAGCGAGCCCGTGACCGCCGGCGCCGATGATCACGGCGTCGTAGGTGCCGCGCAGCCGCTCCGGCGTGCGGAACATCCGCGGTTCGGGGTGCTTCGACGACAGCGCGAAGCGCAGCAGCTGGTAGGCCATCGTTGGGGGTCTGCGAGTCTTCGGCCAGGTCCCGGGACGAGATGCGGCGGCGCGCCCCGAAGAATGCCGGTAGTGAAACTAAGTTTCGCATTGTGAATTTCCCGAGGCTGCCGCGTCAACCCGCACGCGCCCGGGATCGACGCCCCGTCCGCGACCCACCGCGACCGCCCGCGCCCTCGCTGCCGTCGTGGGACGACGACGCTTTCGCGGTGCGCGGCGCCGGTGCAACCTCTCGTTCAGCGCGGTTGCGACGCGCTGCCCTGCAAGAAGCCCTGGCGGCTCGAGGAGACCTGCATGCAACCGTTCGTGCGACGCGCCGTGTCGGCGCTCGTCTTCACTGCGCTGGCCTCGGCCTCGATCGTCCACGCGGCGTTCGTGCCGCTCGACCAGCAGCGCAGCGTGTCGATCTCGGGCTCGATCACGCTCGTGGACTCGATGGGTGGCGACCCGGTCGTCGCGTCGCAGTCGTTCCAGCAGGCCACCGCCGTCGGCGACTTCGGCCTGTTCGACGCGGAGGTCGGGCTGGGTACGCTGGTGCTCGATCACCCGGAAGGCAGCGCGAGCGGCAACGGACGCGCAGCGCAGCGCTCCAGCGTCACCGCGACGACGCTGGCGTTCGACGGGGTCGCGGACGTGTTCGTCTCCGGCTTCGCCAACGGCGCGTCGGAGCTGTTCGGATCCGGCGGCGCGGCGTCGCGCTTCTCGCTGCGGTTCGACGTGACCGAGGCGGTGCGCGTGTATCTCGCGATGAACAGCGAGATCGGCCCGCGCGCGAACGACTACACGTTCCGCCTCGCCCGCGAAGACGGCACCGTCGTGTGGGACCAGACCGAGCTGTTCGACGACAACGGTCCGGTTCGCCGCTTCGTCCAGGTCCTCGATCTCGCGCCGGGCGTGCACACCCTCGACGCGGCGCTCACGGCGTCGTCGTTCTTCTCGGGCGACTTCAACAGCTCGGGCCGGGTGCTGGCGACGTTCTCGCTGCGGCCGGTGCCCGAGGCCGACACGGCGACGGTGCTCGGCGCCGGGCTCGCGGGCCTCGCGCTCCTCGCGACGCGGCGGCGTCAGCGCGAGCGGATCAGCCCCTGCCAGGTACGAAATGCCGGGTGACCGGCGTGCCGGACCCACTCGAAACCCACCATCTCGCTGGTGACCAGGCCGGCCCCGGCGCGGCCCAGCCGGTCGAGCGCCGCATCGCGGTCGGCGGCATCGCGTGACCCGCACGCGTCGATGACCACGCGCACCTCCACCCCCATCCGCAGCAATCCCAGCACCGTCTGCAGCAGACAGACGTGCGTCTCGCAGCCGGCCAGTACCCACTGACTCCGACCGGCCTCGACGTGCTGCCGCACGGCGGCCGCCACCGCGTCCGCCTGCGTCGCGTCGAAGTGTGTCTTCGTGAACGTGCGCGCGCAGGCGTCGCGGATCTCCGGTCCGTTCGGACCGAGCTTGTCGGGGCTCTGCTCGGTGCCGAGGCACGGCACGTGGACCGCCGCTGCGATCGCCGCCAGGCGGACCGCGCGCGCGTAGCGCAGCGCCCCCTGATCGATCGCCGGCAGCAGACGCGTCTGCCAGTCGACCAGCAGCAGCACGCTGCGGTCGGCATCGAGGGCCTGCACGTCGGCGTCGGCAGCCATCAACCGGTGCACTCCGGACACGGGGATACCGCGAGTCTGCCTGCGCCGCCGACCGCGCCGCGGCAACGCATGCCGCGACGCCCTTCTGC
>JALORJ010000330.1 GCA_025459035.1 Burkholderiales bacterium | reverse complement strand
GCGCGCGTCTGGCGCAGATCGGCAGTGACGGCAATCCGGTGACACCGCCGCGCGGCGGTCTGCTGGCGTCGCTGTCGCGGGCCCTGCTGGGAGGCGCACGCCGCTGATCCGGACCTTCGATCGCATTCGCGCCGGGTCGGTCGTCGCTGCACGGCCGACCGGCGCGCGGTGGGGCGCAGCGCTCGCCCTGACGGCCGTCGCGATCGCGGGGGCGGGTGCGACGGCGGGCGCGCAAGCCACGTCCGTGCCGGCGTTCGAGGCGGTGCGGCAGGCGTGGCGACCGTCCGATGCCGTACTGCGGGATCGGCACGGCGAGGTGCTCGACGCCGTGCGCGTCGATCCCACGGCCCGGCGCGGGCGCTGGGTGCCGCTCGAAGCCGTGTCGCGGCCGGTCGTGGATGCCGTCGTGCGGGCCGAGGACCGGCGCTTCGCGACCCATGGGGGTGTCGACTGGCGCGCACTGGGTGATGCGGCCGTCGACACCGTGCTGCGTGGCAGTCCGCGCGGGGCGAGCACGCTGACGATGCAGGTGGCCGCGATGCTCGATCCGGTGCTCGCGGCGCAGGGCGGGCGGCGTACGGTCGCGCAGAAGTTCGACCAGATCCGCGCCGCGCGGGCGCTCGAGGCCGCGTGGACCAAGGACCGCATCCTCGAGGCCTACCTGAATCTGGCGACGTTCCGCGGCGACCGCATCGGCATCGGTGCCGCCGCCGAAGGTCTGTTCGGCCGGCGGCCCGCCGATCTCGACACGCATCACGCGGCGGTGCTCGCGGCACTGCTGCGCGGCCCGAACGCGGCCCCGGCCGTCGTCGCCCGCCGCGCGTGCGCGCTGGCGCCCGCGGACGCGTGCGCCGCGATCACGCGGCTTGCGATGACGCCGGGACCCGGCGACGTGGATCGGGTCGCGGCGGCCGGCATCGCGCCACACGTCGCGCGTCAGCTGCTGTCGGCCGATGCGCGCGACGTGTGGTCCACGATCGATGCCGCCGTGCAGCGCCACGCGACCGACGTTCTGCGCCAGCAGGTCTCGGCGCTCGCCGACCGCGGGGTGCGCGACGGCGCGGTCGTGGTCATCGACAACGCGACCGGTGCCGTGCGTGCCTATGTCGGCAACACCGGTGCGGACGCGAGCGCGCGGTGGGTCGACGGGGTCCGCGCCCCGCGCCAGGCCGGCTCGACGCTGAAGCCGTTCCTGTACGCGCAGGCGATCGACGCGCGCTGGCTCACCGCGGCTGCGCTGCTCGACGACGCGCCGCTGCGCATCCCCACCGCCGCGGGCGTGTACGCCCCGGAGAACTACGACCACGGCTTTCGCGGACCGGTCAGCGTGCGCACCGCGCTGGCGTCGTCGCTGAACGTGCCGGCCGTGCGCACCCTGCAGTGGGTGACACCGGAGCGCTTCGCGGAGCAGCTGCGCGCGCTCGGCTTCGCCGGGGTCGAGGAAGGCGGCGACTGGTACGGCACGTCGCTCGCGCTCGGCACGGCCGATGTGACGCTGTGGCAGCTCGCGAACGCGTATCGCGCGATCGCAAACGGCGGGCACTGGTCACCGGCGCACCTGCTCCCGGGACCGCCTCCGCGCGAGCAGTCGGTGATGTCGCGCGAGGCCGCGTTCGTCGTCACCGACATCCTGACCGACGCCGCAGCCCGCAGCGCGGCGTTCGGGCTCGACAGCGTGCTCGCGACGCGCGTGCCGACCGCCGTCAAGACCGGGACGAGCAAGGACATGCGCGACAACTGGTGCGTGGGCTTCTCGCGCCGCTGGACCGTCGCGGTGTGGGTCGGGAACTTCGACGGTGCGCCGATGCGGGACGTGTCCGGAACGAGCGGGGCGGCCCCGGTCTGGGCTGCGCTGATCGCGTTCCTGCATCGCGACGTGCCGCTGGAGCCGTTCCCGGCGCCCGACACCGTGTCGAGACGCCGGGTGCGCTACGACGGCGGCATCGAGCCCGAGCGCGACGAGTGGTTCCTGCGGGGAACCGAGACCGAGCGCGTGCGGCTCAAGGGAACCGACACCGACACCGCGACGATCACGTACCCGACCCCCGACGCGATCCTCGCCATCGATCCCGACCTGCCGGCGGCGGCGTCGAAGGTGCGCTTCGCGGCGAGCGGGCGTCAGGACGGGATGCGCTGGCGCCTCGACGGTCGGCTGTGGCCGTTCGACGGGACCGATACGCCCGATCCGGAACGGGGCTGGACGCCGGTCCCGGGACGCCACGTGCTCGAACGCGTCGACGCGACCGGTACCGTGCTCGACGCGGTACGGTTCGAGGTGCGCGGGACTTCGCCGGTGCGCTGAGCGCACCCGCCGGACACGGTCAGATTCCGGCTGCGGCGGGATCGACGAGCAGTTCGAGCGCGCCGCGGGCCGTGGTCGCGGCCAGCACGGCGGCCTTGCTGATGACGCGCCCGCGCACGTTCAGGCCGCCGCGGCTCGTCGTGCGGTGCGACACCACCTCGACGTGCCGCCACGCGGCCGCCTCGTCGACATGCACCCCGACCCCGAGGCGTCGATTCTTGATGTCGACCGGAAACCACACGGTCAGCGAGTGCGGCACGGCGAGCAGCGCGCGGGCCTCGCTCGGCGCCATCAGGCGTGCCCGCTGAGGCTTGTCGGTGCGCAGCGCGTCGGCCCAGGCGCCGTCGGTGTCGAGCAGCGGCAGCTCCCGACGGTACAGGTCGCCCAGCAGGGCCCACCAGTCACCGTGCTCGATCCGCGCCGCGTGGTCGCGGAGGACGCGCAGCTGGTGATCGCGCGCGTGCAGATCGAGCCAGGCCCCGTATGCCCGCCGGGCCAGCAGGCCTTCGGCCTGCTGCCGCACCGCGGCGTACACCGCATTCATGTAGCCCGCGAGCTGCGGCACGTACGGCGACTGCGTCATCAGAGGATGTTCGAGCGACGGCAGCCGGCCGGGGCGGCGCGTCACCCACGGCGCGAGGTCTTCGTGCAGCGCTTCGACGGGCGGCAGGTCCTGCAGACGGGAGGTGGAATCCTGGACGGACACGGGAGGCTCCTGGGCGGAGGCGGTGATCGGGTGACCCCCTCCTAGCGAAAGCTGTTCCAGGCGCTCAGAACCTGTGAAGCCATTCGCCGCGCGCGAGCGAGCGCGACGGGCGGTGTCGATCAAGGCGCGAAGCGCAGCCGTGGCGGGCTCCACGGCGAGCATTCGCAACGCCGAGCGGCGCCGTCAGGTGCG
>JALORJ010000329.1 GCA_025459035.1 Burkholderiales bacterium | reverse complement strand
TCGATCGCGAAGTCGCGATCGGCCACCGCGTCGAGCGAGTTCGCGCACACGCCTTCGAAGCCCAGCGCGCGCGCCACGTGCTCGCGGTCGATCGGGAACGTCGTGCCCGCGAGTGCCGCCGCGCCGAGCGGCAGCCGGTTGGTGCGTCGGCGACAGTCGGCAAGGCGTTCGGCGTCGCGCCCGAGCATCTCGAAGTAGGCGAGCAGGTGATGCCCGAACGTGACGGGCTGCGCGACCTGCAGATGGGTGAAGCCCGGCATCGGGGTGGCGGCGTGCGCGTCGGCCAGATCGACCAGTGCGAGTCGCAGGTCGCGCAGGTGCTGCTGGATCGTGTCGATCGCGTCGCGCAGCCACAGCCGCACGTCCGTCGCGACCTGATCGTTGCGCGAGCGGCCGGTGTGCAGCCGCTTGCCCGCGTCGCCGACCAGCGCCGTGAGCCGCTTCTCGATGTTCAGATGGACGTCCTCGAGCGCCACCGACCAGTCGAAGACGCCGCGGTCGATCTCGTCCACGATGCGGTCCATGCCGCGCTCGATGTCGGCCAGATCGGCAGCGCTCAGCACGCCGGTGGCGGCCAGCATGCGGGCATGCGCGATCGAGCCCGCGATGTCGAAGCGCGCGAGCCGGCGGTCGAAGCCGACGCTCGCCGTGTAGCGCTGCACGCGCGCGTCGACAGGCTCGGAGAAGCGGCCCGACCAGGCCGTCGCGGCCGCCTCGGCGGCGGCATCGGGGGTCGGGGCCGGCGTCGGTGCGGAAGACGACGGTTGCATGGGGTCGAGACGCGTGGGGACAATCGAACGATGGCGAAGGGTACAGGCGCCCCCGACGCGCCCGCGCGCGTTCCCGACTTCGCGAACCGCGGCGTGTGGCTGCGTGTCGTGATCGGCGTCACCACGGCCGCGTTCGCCGCCGCGGTGCTGCGTGCGGCCGGCTGGTCCGCCGTGCCGGAGGAGTTCGCGCTGGTGTGCCTGCAGGTGCTGCCGCCGCTGCTGGCCGCGCTCGCGGTGCTCACCGTCGCGTCGCGTGCACTGCGGCGTCTGCCCCGCGGCGCCGGGGTGATCGCGGTGTTCGCGCTGGTGGCGGCGGCCGTGCTCGCGGCCGGTGCCGTGGTCGAGCGGGCGGCCGGCGCAGCGTTCGCGCCCGACCGGGCGCTCTTCTTCGCCGGGCTCGTGACGGCCGCCACGCTGGCGGGCCTGCAGCTGCGCGAGCGCGCGCTGTCGCCGGCGATCGCCGAAGCCCGGCTGCAGGCGCTGGCGGCACGCATCCGCCCGCACTTCCTGTTCAACAGCATCAACGCGGTGCTGTCGCTGGTGCGCTCCGACCCGCGGCGCGCCGAGGCGGCCCTCGAGGACATGGCCGACCTGTTCCGTGTGCTGATGCAGGACAACCGCGAGCTGGTTCCGCTGGCCGACGAGGTCGCGCTGTGCCGCCAGTACCTCGACCTCGAGCAGCTGCGCCTGGGCGACCGGCTGCGCGTCGAATGGCACATCGACAACCTGCCCGGCGACGCGCGCGTGCCGGCGCTCGTGCTGCAGCCGCTGCTCGAGAACGCCGTCTACCACGGCATCGAGCCCGATCCGCAACCGGGCACGGTGCGCATCGACATCTTCGCGAGCCGCGGCGAGATCACGCTCGCGCTGCGCAACCCCTACCACCGCGAAGGGACGCACCACGGCGGCAACAAGATGGCAGTCGCGAACATCCGCGAGCGCCTGGCGCTGCACTTCGACGCCGAGGCGCGTCTCGAGACCCGCGTCGGCGACGGCCACTACGAGGTCCGCATCCGCATGCCGTACGTGCGCCCGTGAGCACACCCCTCCGCACCCGGCGCGCCGCCGCGGCGAGCCCGCGATGAGCAGCGGCGGCCCCGGCCACCCGCACGCGCTGCGCGTCGTGATCGCGGACGACGAAGCGCCCGCGCGCGCGCGGCTGCGCGAGCTGCTGGACGACTGCGCGCAGACGCTGCCGCTCGAGCTGGTCGCCGAGGCCGCCAACGGGCAGGCCCTGCTCGACTGCCTGCCCGACGCCCGCGCCGACGTCGTGCTGCTCGACATCCGCATGCCGGGCATGGACGGCCTCGAAGCCGCGGCGCACATCGGCCGCCTGCCCGACCCGCCGCGCATCGTCTTCACGACCGCCTACGACGCCCACGCGGTCGCGGCGTTCGACCTGCACGCGATCGACTATCTGCTGAAGCCGATCCGCCTGCGGCGCCTGTTCGATGCGCTCGCACGCGTCCGGTCGCTGACGCCGCTGCGGCTCGACGTGCTGCGTCCGACCGCGCCGGCGGCCCGCACGCATCTGTCGATCCCGGACCGGGGCCGCGTGCATCTGGTGGCGGTGCCCGACATCGTCTACCTGCGCGCCGAACTGAAGTACGTGGCGGTGCGTACGCGCGAGCGCGAGCTGCTGTTCGAGGAGTCGCTCACGCGCCTCGAGGACGAGTTCGGCTCGCGCTTCCTGCGCATCCACCGCAACTGCCTGGTGGCGACCTCGCATCTGGCGGGCTTCGAGCGCGTCGCCGACGATGGCGACGGGCACTGGGAAGCGGTACTGCGGGGGCTGGACGAGCGCCTGCCGGTGTCGCGGCGGCACAACGTCGTGGTGCGCGCCTTCCAGCGCGGGACGTGACCCCCCGCGCGCCGGGTCCGCGCGCACGCGACAATCCGGGCTCCATCCGCTCGTCGCCGCCCCGCGGTCCTGCCCCGATGCCCTCGCTCACGATCGCCACGCGCGAAAGCGCCCTTGCCCTGTGGCAGGCCGAACACGTCAAGGCGCGCCTGGAGGCGCTGCATCCGGGGCTCGAGGTCCGGCTGCTCGGCATGACCACCGAAGGCGACCGGCGACTCGGCAGTTCGCTCGCGAAGATCGGCGGCAAGGGCCTGTTCGTGAAGGAGCTCGAGGCCGCGCTGCTCGACGGCCGCGCCGATCTCGCGGTGCACTCGATCAAGGACGTGCCGATGCACCTGCCGCCCGACTTCACCATCGGCGCGATCCCGGTTCGCGAGGACCCGCGCGACGCGTTCGTGTCGAACCGCTTCGCCTCGCTCGATGCGCTGCCGCCCGGGGCGGTCGTCGGCACGTCGAGCCTGCGGCGCGAGGCCCTGCTGCGCGCCGCGCGCCCGGACCTGAAGGTCGAACCGCTGCGCGGCAACGTGCAGACCCGGCTGCGCAAGCTCGACGACGGGCACTACGACGCGA
>JALORJ010000328.1 GCA_025459035.1 Burkholderiales bacterium | reverse complement strand
GACGCCATCGCACAGGTCGATGTGGCCGTGGATCATCGCGGCACCGCCGATGCGGCAGCGGGCGCCGATGCGCGTGCTGCCCGCGATGCCGACGCACGCCGCGATCGCGGTGTGGTCGCCGATCACGACGTTGTGGCCGATCTGGATCTGGTTGTCCATCTTGACGCCGTCGCCGATGCGGGTGTCGGCGAGTGCGCCGCGGTCGATGGTCGTGTTCGCGCCGATCTCGACATCGTCGCCGACGCTGACCGCACCGATCTGCGGCACCTTGATCCATCGGCCCTCGTCCTCGGCCATGCCGAACCCGTCGGCCCCGATCACGACGCCCGCGTGCAGGATGCCGCGGGCACCGATGTGGCACCCCGCGTAGACCGTGACACGCGCGTGGCACCACGTGTCGTCGCCGATCGACGCCGCTTCGCCGACGATGCAGTGCGGTCCGAGGTACGCCCGCGCGCCGATGCGCGCCCCCGCCGCCACGACCACGTGCGGCCCGATCTGCGCCGACGGATGCACGTCGGCGGTGGCGTCGACGGATGCGGTCGCGTGCCTGCCCGCCACCGGCGTCGGCCGCGGGTTCAGCAGCGCGAGCACGCGCGCCGCGTACGCGTACGGATTCGGGGTGACGATGCGCGGGAGCGACGTGGCGTCACGCTCGGCCGGCGCGAGGATCACGGCAGCGGCGCCGGTCGTGTCGAGCAGCTTGCGCCAGCGGCCGCCGGTCAGGAACGCGATCTCGTCGGCGCGTGCGGACTCGAGCGGCGCCACCTGGCGAACCTGCGTGTCCGCAGGCCCGATCAGTTCACCGCCGAGACGGTCGACGAGCTGGGCGAGCGTGCGTGGCATCGCGGCGGCGGCTCCGGCCAGTCGACCGCCGGACCGGAACCCGTGCGGTCAGGGCTTCTTCGCCGGCGCCGGCGCGGGTGCCGGGGCGTCGGTCGACAGCACCTTCAGGACCTTGTCGGTGATGTCGATGCGCGGGCTGATGAACACCGCTTCCTGCAGGATGAGGTCGAACTTCTCCTGCTCGGCCAGTTGCTGCACCACCTTGTTGGCGCGGTCCATCACCTGCGCGAACTCCTCGTTCTGGCGCGCCGTGAGCTCCTCGCGGTACTGGCGCTGCAACCGCTGCAGTTCGCGGCTGACCCGCGACAGTTCGCCTTCGCGGGTGCGCCGATCGCTCTCGGACATCGTCACGCTGTCCTTCTCGAGCTGGGTCTGCATGTCGCGCGCCTGCTTGTCCATCTTCTGGATCTCGCCCACACGACCCTGGAACTCCTTCTCGAGCTTCGCCTGGGCGGCCTTCGCCGGCCCCGCCTCCTTGAGGATGCGGTCGATGCGGACGAAGCCGATCTTGAGTTCGTTGGCGAGCAGCGTCGGCGCCGCCGACAGCATCAGCGAGGCGACGAGAGCGGTGGCGATGCGGGAGCGGAAAGTCGGCTTCATGGGCGGCAGGGGAAGTGGGGCGCGGTCGGACGGTGGCATCAGAACAGGGTGCCGAGCGTGAACTGGATCCGCTGCAGGCGGTCAGTCGGTTCCTTCTTGATCGGGACCCCGAAGCTCAGCTTCAGCGGCCCGACCGGCGAGAACCAGTTGAGCGACAGGCCGGTGGACACGCGCAGCGTGCCGAGCTCGTAGCGGTCGCCGACGGTACCCGCGTCGACGAAGGCGGACAAGCGCAGGCTGCGATCCTTGCCGGCGCCCGGGAAGGGGAAGTAGTACTCGATGTTGCCGAGCACCTGCTTCGAGCCGCCGATCGCGAGCCCGAACTCGTCGCGCGGACCGATCGCGAAGGTGAAGAACCCCCGCACGCTGTTCACGCCGCCCGCGAAGAAGTTCTTGTAGAACGGCAGCGGCTGGTCGCCGTAGCCGGCCGCGTAGCCGAGGCTGCCGCCGACCTGCAGCACGCTCTCGCGCGTCACCGCGAAGAACTGCTGCACCTGGTACGTGAGCTTGTAGAACTGCAGATCCAGGCCCGGCAACGAGAGTTCACCGAGCACCCGCTGATAGCGGCCGCTGGTCGGCGTGATGGTGTTGTCGCGGCTGTCGCGCGCGAACCCGAGAGTGGCGACCGCGGCCGAGTTGGTCGAGCCGACCTGGTTCACGAAGTCGAGGATGCGCCGCGACGTGTTCGAGAACGTCTCGATGGTCGTGTTCTCGATCGCGAGACCGGCGTTGATCGAGTCGAGCTCGGAGATCGGGATGGCGAAGCGCACCCCGCCACCGTCGGTGTTGGTGATGTAGTTCGCGATCCGCAGGAACTGCGGATTGAAGCGCCGCGAGTACAGATCGAAGCCGCGGCTGATGCCGTCGTCGGTCCAGTACGGGTTGGTGTACGACAGGGTGAGCACCCGGTTGATGCGCCCTGTCTGCAGACCGACCGACAGCGCGTTGCCGGTCCCGAACGCGTTGTTCTGCGACACCGAGGCCGACAGGATCAGCCGCTCCGCACTCGACACGCCGACACCGAACTGAAGACTGCCCGTCGGCCGCTCCTTCACGGTCATGTCGACATCGACCTGGTCGGGCGAGCCCTGCACCGCCGGCGTCTCGATGTTGACCTCGTTGAAGAAGCCCAGCCGGTCGACGCGCACCTTCGAGCGGTTGATCTTCTCCTGCGAGTACCACGAGCCCTCGAACTGCCGGAACTCGCGGCGGATGACCTCGTCGCGCGTCGTGGTGTTGCCGCCGATGTTGATGCGGCGCACGTAGACGCGCCGCCCGGGGTCGACGAACAGCGTGAAGGTCACCTTGCGGTTCGCGCGATCGATCTCGGGGATCGCGTTGACCTGCGCGAACGCGTACCCGTCGTTGCCGAGGCGGTCCTGCACGAGCTTGGTGGACTCGGTCAGCTTCTCGCGCGAGAACACGTCGCCCGGCTTCACCTTCAGCAGGCCCCGCAGTTCCTCCTCGGGCACCAGCAGTTCCCCGGCCAGGCGCACGTCCGCGATCGTGAAGCGCTCGCCCTCGGTGACGTTGACCGTGATGTGCACATCCTTGCGGTCCGGCGTGAGCGCGACCTGCGTCGAGTCGATCGTGAACTCGAGGAACCCCTGGTTCAGATAGAACGAGCGCAGCGTCTCGAGATCGGCGGCGAGCTTCTGCTTCGAGTACTGGTCGTTGCGGCTGTACCAGGTCATGAAGCCCGGCGTGCGCAGCACGATCAGGTCGAGCAGTTCCTTGTCGTCGAACACCTTGTTGCCGACG
>JALORJ010000039.1 GCA_025459035.1 Burkholderiales bacterium | reverse complement strand
GTGGTTCTTCGTGCACGCGAGCTACGCCGACGCGTCGAAACGCATCCTCGACCGCGCCCCGGGCATGACCATCGGCGTGACGCAGCTGCGGCCCGAGTCGCGCGGCAGCATCCACGCGAAATCGCGTGACCCGTTCGACGCGCCCGACATCCGGCCGAACTTCCTGTCCGCCGACGTCGACCAGCGCTGCCTCGTCGACGCGATGAAGCTCGCGCGCCACGTCGTCGGCCAGCCGGCGCTGCGGGCGTTCGTCGACCACGAGATGAACCCGGGGCCGCAGATCGTCGACGACGCCGACTGGCTGGCGTTCGCGCGCGCCAACGGGCAGACGATCTATCACCCGATCGGGACATGCCGGATGGGTGAGGATGCGCACGCCGTCGTCGACGCGCGGCTTAAGGTGCGCGGGCTTGCGGGGCTGCGCGTGATCGACGCGTCGGTGATGCCGCGGATGGTGTCGGGCAACACGCAGGCGGCGGTGATGATGGTGGCGGAGCGGGGGGCGGGGTTTGTAGTGGGGGAGGCGGGGTGAACGTGGACTCTTCGATGCTCTTCGGGAAGGGCGTTCGGCGCGCTTGCCTTCGGGGCCTGGCAGGGACGAGACTGCCAGCGAGTTGAATTCAGCGAGGCGCTCTTCGCGGAACGCGGCTGCGACCATCCCTTCGCCGTCTGATTGGCTCGAACGTCACACGGCACCCGCCATCGGCGTTTTCGCGACCACCGCATGAAGACGATCTACTACACCGCGACGAGCCTCGACGGATTCATCGCCACGGAAGATGACTCGCTCGACTGGCTGTTTCCGCTCGGCGATGTCGACGACAGTGGCTACCCGCAGTTCATCGCCACCGTCGGGGCGTTGGCCATGGGGGCCGCCACCTACGAGTGGATGTTGCGGCAGGCACTTCCGGTCGATGGCCAGGCGAAGGCGTCATGGCCCTACACGCAGCCCACCTGGGTCTTCACGCACCGCGAGTTCCCCGGGGTCGACGCCGCGGACGTCCGCTTCGTCCAGGGCCCGGTGCAGCAGGTCCATGCCGAGATGGTCGCCGCCGCATGCGGGAAGAACGTGTGGATCGTCGGCGGTGGAGATCTCGCCGGACAGTTCCATGACGCAGGGCTGCTCGACGAAGCGATCGTTCAGGTCGGCTCCGTCACGCTGGGCAGCGGCAAGGCGCTTTTCCCGCGCAGAGTCACCAGCCCGCCGTGGCAGTTGCTTTCGGTCCGCCACATCGGCCCGGGCTTCGCCGAACTGCACTACAGGCTTCCGACCCGGTCAGGCGCGAGCGCGGCGTGACGGTCGTCTTCCGGACGGGTTGAATCGCCCCTGCTTCGATCGACCGGTGCCTCCGAACCCGTCATTGCTGCGGATCCCTCGTGACGAGGCCGCGCGATGCCCCCGCACAGTGACGTCGGGTGCAGGCACGCGGCGGCGCTGTGTGTTGCGTGGCCCCGTGTGTCGGTCTTTCTGGCGGCCGCAGTACCGGGCGGGAAGCCGTTCAGGACCGGCACGTCCGCCAACGCCGCACCGCGAGGGTGAAGACCGGGCGCAGCGAGCGCGACGTCTCGACATCGACTGGAAGTGAAGCTCGACCTGTCCACCATGGTCGTGCACAACCGACCGGGGCCGCACGCTCATCGAGAACGAGGCTGACCCGCCACCCGCCGCTGCATCTCCGCGACGGTGATCGCGACCACCCCGCTCTCTGCCAGCCACGTCTCGTTGCCCGAATGCACGACGAACCGCTGCGTTGCTCCGACATCGTCGGCCGCAATGTGGAACCCCTTCGCGAGCGTCGGGGCGCTCGATCGCCTGATCTCGATCGCCCAGCGCTCGCCGCGGGGCCAGGTCAGCAGCAGGTCGATTTCGGCGCCGGACGAGGTCCGGTAGAAGCTCGCGTCGGTGCCGGGGGGCGCGACGGCCAGCAGGTTCTCGATCACCCAGCCTTCCCAGCTGCCGCCGGTCGCGGGATGCCCGACCACGTCGTCGAAGGTCTCGAGCCCCAGCAGTGCGTGGACGAGGCCGCTGTCGCGGACGTACACGCGCGGCGAGCGCACCAGGCGCTTGCCGAGATTGCCGGTCCAGGGGGTCAGGCGGCGCACGAGCATCAGGTCGACGAGCAGATCGACGTAGCGGGCCACGGTCTGGCCGCTCACGGCCAGCGCGCCCGCGAGTCGTGAAGCGTCGAGCGGCCGACCTTGTTCGTGCGCCAGCATGGTCCACAGCCGCCGCAGCGTCGTGGCCGGCACGCGCGGTCCGAGCTGCGGAAGGTCGCGCTCCAGATACGTCGCGATGAACTGCTGGCGCCACCGCAGGCTGGCGACGTCGTCGGTCGCGAGAAAGGACTCGGGGAAGCCGCCGCGGATCCACAGGCGCTGCGCGGCGTCGTGCGGAACCTCGGGGACGATCAACGGCGACAGGTCGAGGTAGGCGATGCGCCCCGCAAGGCTTTCCGACGACTGGCGCAGCAACGTGCCGGCGGCCGAGCCCAGCAGCAGGAACTGACCGGTGCGCCGCCCGGCGCGGCGACGTCGATCGATCACTCCGCGCAGCCGGGCGAACAGTTCGGGCATGCGCTGGACCTCGTCGAGGATCACGAGGCGGTCGCGATGCGTTTCGAGCCACGCGTCGGCATCGGCGAGCTTCGCGAGGTCCGCCGGGGACTCGAGGTCCAGATAGGTCGTGGCGCCAGGCCGGGCGTTCGCAAGCGACAGAGCCAGCGTGGTCTTGCCGACCTGGCGTGGCCCGAGGATCGCGACGGCCGGGAATTCGGCCAGCCAGCGCTGCAGGACGGGGAGGGCGAGACGGGTCAGCATCATTGCAATTCTTCCATCGCGTGGAGAAATTGCAATGTTGGCGGCCGACGGGAGCGCGTGGTTTCTCGAGGTCGCGCCAGTGGTCGCCGGCTCGGCCTCGACCGCGGGCGGCAACACGAAGGCTGGGGTGCTTCAACCACTCATGCCGACGCGTGTCGAACGCGAGCACGCCGACGAGTAGAGTCCCGCGTCATCGTGGCCACCTGTCTGGAGGTGCTCCATGCCTGACCTCGTTGCCGAGTTGGCCGAACGCGGCCGGTCACTCGCGCCCGAAGACCGATCGCGCCTCGTCGAGTTGCTGCTCGAGTCCCTGCACGAGCCGCCGATGACAGACGTGGAGGCCGCCTGGGATGCGGAAATCCTCAGTCGCGTCGAGGCCTGCGAGCGAGGTGAGGTGCAGACGTACGCGGCGGAAGATGTGTTCGCCGAGGCGCGACGCCTCGCGCCGTGAGCAGCGCGCGGTTCACCACACGCGCCCGCTCCGAGTTCCTCGCGCAGATCCAGTTCTACGAAGCGCTTCAGCCTGGTCTCGGCGCGCGGTTCCGGTCCGAAGTCGAGGCCGCTGCCCAGCGGGCCGCCACGTTCCCGCTGCATGGAAAACCTTCGGCCGGGGGGGCGCGAAGACGGCTCGTCGCCAGTTTTCCGTTCTCGGTCGTGTACACGCAGACCGAGACCGGCATCCTCATCCATGCGGTGGCTGACGGGCGCCGCCCTCCTCACTACTGGTTGGGCCGCGTCTGCTGATCGCCCCGGTCGCTGCGCTCAGCCCCCTCCCACCGGCCGCAGCACCACGCCGCCCGACTTCTCGTCCGGCTCCAGCACCAGCAGCCCTTGCGCGGCGGCTTCTTCGAGCAGCTTCGAGAACGAGCTGAAGCCGTAGTAGCTCTCGTTGAAGCCGGGGCGGCGGCGCTTGAGCGCCTGCTTGACCATCGAGCCCCAGATCTTGTCGCCGGTGCCGCGCTCTTCGAGCAGCGCCTCGACGGTCTCCATCACCAGCGCGACGGCTTCGTGGCGCTTGTCCTCGCGCGGTTGCGGCGCGACCGGTTCCGGTGCGACTGGCGGCGGCTCGGCCGACGCGGCGTGGGCCGCGTCATCGGCGGCGGTGGCCGCCTTCGTCGTCTTGCGGGTGCGGCTGCGCGGGGCGGCTTTCTTCTTCGCGGTGGGTGATGCGGCGTCGGCGGCGGCCTCGACCGGCGGGGTGTCGGCGCTGGCGTCGGCTGGCGGCGGAGGATCGGCGTCGACCGCTGGTGCGGGCGCAGCGGCTGGCGCGACTGCGGCGGCGTCGACCGCTGCAGCGCGCTTCGTGGCCGGCTTCGCGCTGCGGCGCCGTCCCCCGCGGGCGGGCGCGGCGGCGGCCTCGGCGGGCGCGTCCGGTGTGGTGGCCGATGCGGCGGGCGCGGCGGGATCGGGCGTCGTGGCGCGTGGCGCCGGGGTCGGCGTTGCCCGCGGCGTCGCGGCGCGCTTCGGCCGCTCGCGCACCAGGTCGTCGTAGTAGATGAACTCGTCGCAGTTCGCGATCAGCAGGTCGGACGTCGAGTTCTTCACGCCGACGCCGATCACGAGCTTGTCGTTCTCGCGCAGCTTCGACACCAGCGGCGAGAAGTCGGAGTCGCCGGTGATCAGCACGAAGGTGTCGACGTGCGCCTTGGTGTAGCAGAGGTCGAGCGCGTCGACGACCATGCGGATGTCGGCCGAGTTCTTGCCCGACTGGCGCACGTGCGGGATCTCGATCAGCTCGAAGTTCGCCTCGTGCATCGGCTTCTTGAAGGTCTTGTAGCGCTCCCAGTCGCAGTACGCCTTCTTCACCACGATGCTGCCCTTCAGCAGCAGCCGCTCGAGGATCTGGCGGATGTCGAACTTGTCGTAGCGCGCGTCGCGCACGCCGAGCGCGACGTTCTCGAAGTCGCAGAACAGCGCCATGCTGCGGGTGTCGTCCGGGCGGGCCATGGCTCAGGCGCTCCGCATCGCGACGGCTGGCGCGGCGCGCCTCTCGCGCCCCACGCCCAGCGCCGTCACCAGCGCACCGGCCTGGAACACGCCGATCATCACGAACACGGCGCCGATGTGCCCGCCGTCCATCAGCGCGCCGAAGATCACCGGCGACACGGCCAGGCCGATGTCGAGCCCGGAGTAGACGACGCCGAACACGCGGCCGGTCGCGTTGGCCGGGGCGGCCGCGCGCACCAGCAGGTCGCGCGACGGGCCCGTGATGCCGGCCCCCGCGCCCATCACCGCGAACGGCAGCACGAGCCAGGCGTCGTGCACGGCGCCGCTCGCGACGACGAGCGACATCGTGGCAGCGGCGAGCATGGCGGCGGCGATCACGCGCTCGTGCTGCGCGACGCGCGCCGCGACGAAACCGCCGACCACCGTGCCGGTCGCGCTCGCCAGCATGTAGGCGGTGATCGCGCCGGTCGCGAGCGCGAGCGGGGCGTCGACCAGTTCGTGCAGCGCGAGCGGCGCGAAGCTCTGGATGCCGCCGAGCGACATCGCGGTGATCGCGAAGAACGCGAAGCACAGCCACACCGCGGGCAGCCGCAGGAAGCCCAGCGCGTTGGCGGGGGCGCCGCCGTCGGCGCTCTTCGCGCCGGGCGCGGATGCAAGGCGGCGGTCGTCGAGCACGCGATGCGCGAGCGCCAGCGCGGCGAGCACCGCCACCGCGACGCAGGCCGCGCCGAACAGCGCGGTGCGCCAGCCGGCGTGGTGCGCGATCCCGACCAGGAACAGCGGCGCGATCGCCCAGCCCAGCGTGCCGGTGAGGCCGTGCACGCTGAACGCGTGGGCCATGCGCGGTCGGCTGACGTGCTTGCCGAGCAGCGTGTAGTCGGACGGATGGAAGACGCTGTTGCCGGCCCCGGCGATCGCGCAGCCGACGAGCAGCACCGGGTAGTTCGGCGCGAAGGCCAGCACGATCGCCGCGACCGCGAGCAGCGCGACCCCGGCCAGCAGCACGGGGTAGGCGCCGACCCGGTCGACGACGAAGCCGGCCAGCGCCTGCCCGGTGCCCGACACCGCGAAGAAGATCGTCATCAGCAGACCGAGCTCGACGTGCGACAGCGCGAAGTCGGTGGCGAGCCACGGAAACAGCGGCGCGACGATCAGGTGGAAGAAGTGGGAGACCGCATGCGCGACCCCCACGAGGCCGATCACCTGCGCGTCTGCGCGCAGCGAGGGGGACGGCAGGGCGGCAGACGACATCGGCGACGGTTCTCGCGGGCGGTGTGAAGCGGGCCAGTATAGGTGTCGACCCGCGACGGATCGCGCGCACGCGGGCCCCTGCGCCGCGCGATCGGGCTGCGCCGGCGCGCGATCGCGGTGACAATCGGCGCCGCGAAGTCGGCCGGACAGTCGCTGTGCACCTGGGGTGCCCAGAGGAAAGTCCGGGCACCGCAGGGCAGGATGCCGGCCAACGGCCGGGCGCCGCGAGGCGACGGAAAGTCTCTCCCGAGAGGGAGGGGACAGGCGCGGCCGCTTCGGCCGGGGCGCCGGGATGGCGCGGATGCGGCGACGCATGCGTGGCCCCGAGCGAGGCACCGCGTCGGTCGCAACAGAAAACACACCGCCGATGGCCCGCCGTCCCGGGCACAGGCAAGGTTGAAATGGTGCGTGCTGCCTGCAGCACGCGGTCGGGCCGCAGGGTCCGGCCGGGGTAAGAGCCCACCGCCCCGCCGGTGACGCGCGGGGCTGGCAAACCCCATCCGGTGCAAGACCAGACAGGGAGCGATGGCGTGGCCCGCGCGGCTCCCGGGTAGGTTGCTAGAGGCGTCGGGTAACCGGCGTCCCAGAGGAATGACTGTCACGGCGGCCGCAAGGCCGCCGCACAGAACCCGGCTTACAGGCCGACTTCGCCCCCGTTTTCCCACCGTTTCCACCCGCCCGGTCACCCGCCCGGCGGCGTGCGACCCGCGTCCGCCGGTCGACGGCCCCACTGCTCACAAGCGACTTCATGAATCGCGGCCAATGCCTTGATTCTTATTGATGCGCCTTGTTCGAGTCCTGTCTCGGGATCACGACATAAGTCGTTGTCGCAGAGGGAAAAAAGCGCCTGCGCGGCTTGACCCTCGAAGATTCGGTGTCATAAAGTGGGAAAAAGTTGGAGAAAGTGGAGAGAAGGGGTGAAACTTCTCCAATTCGGACGGTCCTCGTGGCCGGTTCCGGGGGCGGACGACAGGCGGATCGATGTTCCAGGGCGCGGCACAACTCAGTCTCGACGCGAAGGGCCGGCTCGCCGTGCCCACGAAGCACCGCGCCGCGCTGCAGCCGAACCCGGACGACCGGGTGGTGCTGACCGCCCATCCCGTGCGCTGCGTGCTGCTGTACCCGGAGTCGGTGTGGATCCCGCGCAGCGCCGAGGTGATGAAGTTCTCGTCGTTCGATCCGATCGCGTCGCGGTGGAAGCGCGCGCTCATCGGCTACGCCGCCGAGCAGTCGCTCGATTCGGCGGGTCGGCTGCTGGTGTCGCCGGAGCTGCGTCGCTACGCGGGCATCGACAAGCAGGTGATGCTGATCGGCCAGGGCACGCACTTCGAGCTGTGGGACGTCGACGCGTGGGACGCGCAGATGGAGCAGCTCGGGTCGCTTCCGCCCGGGGCGCCGTCCGGGCTGGAGCACTTCTCGTTGTGACCGCGCCGAGCGGCGGGGGGGCGCCGGGCACGCATGTCCCGGTCCTCCTGCACGAGGCGCTGGAAGCACTGATCGGTCGTCGCGACGGCATCTATGTCGACGCGACGTTCGGACGGGGCGGCCACAGCCGCGGAATCCTGGAACGCCTGGAGCCCGCGGGAAGGCTGTTCGCGATGGATCGCGACCCGGAGGCCGTCACGGCCGCCGCCGCGATCGAGGACCCGCGGTTCACGTGCGTGCACGCGAACTTCGGGCGGTTCGAGGCCGTGCTCGATGCCGCCGCGATCGATCGCGTCGACGGGGTGCTCCTCGATCTGGGGGTGTCGTCACCGCAGCTCGACGATCCCGTCCGCGGCTTCAGCTTCCGCCGCGACGGACCGCTCGACATGCGCATGGATCCGACCCGCGGGGAATCCGCGGCGGACTGGCTCGCGAGGGCCGAAGAGCGGGACATCGGGGAGGTGATTCGACGCCATGGCGAAGAACGGTTTGCTCAGCAGATTGCAGGTGCGCTTGTTGCAGCTCGGGCCCGAGGGCCTGTCCGCGGCACGCGAGAACTTGCCGCACTCGTGGCAGCCGCCGTCCGCACGCGCGAGCCAGGCCAGGACCCGGCGACGCGCACCTTTCAGGCTCTACGGATTCACGTCAATCAGGAGCTCGAGGAGCTGGAAGTAGTGCTCCCGGCTGCGGCGGCACGGCTGTGCCCGGGCGGGCGCCTCGCCGTGATCTCGTTCCACTCGCTCGAGGACCGCATCGTCAAGCGGTTCATGCGCGAGATGAGCTCGCCGCCGCCGCTGCCGCCGCGGCTGCCGGTCCGCGCCGCCGACATCGCGCCGCCGCGCATGCGCCTGGTCGGCCGCTCCGTCACCGCGAGCGCCGCCGAGATCGCCGCCAATCCGCGGGCGCGGTCGGCCCGTCTGCGGGTCGCCGAGGCGCGATGAACCGCATCGACCTCGTCCTGCTCGGGCTCGTGGCCGCCGCCGCGCTCGGCACGGTGACCGCGCGCCACGAGGCGCGCAGCCGCTTCGTCGAGCTCGAGCGCGCGCGCGAGGCGCAGAAGCAGCTCGACGAGGACTACGGCCGGCTGCAGATCGAGCAGGGCACGTGGGCGATGCACACGCGTATCGAGCAGGTCGCCGTCGACGCGCTCGGCATGCAGGTGCCGGCGCCCGATCGCGTCCGCGTGGCCGGTGCCGGTGCGCCGATCGCGCCGACCGCGCCGGGGGTCGCCGCGCCGGCCGCGCCGCGCGCCGCGTCGCCCGCCCGATCCGCGCCCGCCCGACCGGCGCCTGCCGCGCCGCGCGCGCCGGTGGGTGCCGTGCCGGTCGCCGTCACGGTGCCCGCGCGATGAGCCCCGACCGCCATCCGCAGCTGTCGCTGCGCCTGCCGGTGTGGCGCACGCGCTTCGTCGTCGTGCTGCTGCTCGCGGGCTTCGGCGGACTGGCCGGCCGTGCCGCCTGGCTGCAGGGCTTCGACAGCGGCTTCCTGCAGCGCAAGGGCGAGCGCGCGGCTGTCGAGAACCGCACCATCCCCGCGCATCGCGGCACGATCGTCGACCGTAACGGCGAGGTGCTCGCGAAGTCGACCCCGCTGCTCTCGGTGGCGGCCGATCCGTCGCGCGCGACACTGTCCGACGCTCAGCGCACGGCGCTGGCGCCGCTGCTCGGCGTGCCGCGCGCCGAGCTCGACCGCAAGCTGCCGTTCGTCGCCGCGCCGGCCGACCACGAGACGCGTCGCAGCGGCTTCGTCTGGCTGCGCCGGCAGCTCGAGCCCGAGGTCGGGCAGCAGGTGCAGAAGCTCGGCCTGCCGGGCATCACGGTCGAGCCCGAGTTCCGTCGCTACTACCCGGCCGCCGACGTCACGGCCCATCTGGTCGGCTTCACCGATCTCGACGACCACGGCCAGGAAGGCCTCGAGCTCGCGTACCAGGACTGGCTGTCGGGCCATCCGGGCAGCCGGCGGGTGGTGAAGGACCGCAAGGGCCACGCGATCGAGGATGTCGCCGCGGTGCGCGCGCCGCAGCAGGGCCGCGACCTCGCGCTGTCGATCGACCTCAAGCTGCAGTACCTCGCGTGGCGCGAACTGCGCGCCGCGGTCACCGCGAACAAGGCGCGCGCCGGTGGCGTGGTCGTCCTCGACGCGCGCACCGGCGAAGTGCTGGCGATGGCCAACACGCCGACGTTCAACCCCAACAACCGCAACGACGGCGATCCGGAGCATCGGCGCAACCGCACGATGGTCGACCTGTTCGAGCCGGGCTCGACGATCAAGCCGTTCACGATCGCCGCGGCTGTCGACCGCGGGCTGATCTCGCCAGCCACGCGTATCGCCACCTCGGGCGGCGTGATCACCGTCGGCAACCGCACGATCCGCGACGCGCACGCGCCGCCGGGCGACCTGACGGTCGAGGAAGTGATCCAGCGCTCGTCGAACGTCGGCACGGTGCGCATCGCGCAGCGCCTCGGCGCGCACGCGCTCTGGCAGGTGCTGTCGGGCGCAGGGCTGGGCTCGGCGCCGCGCTCGGGCTTTCCCGGGGAGATCGGCGGTCGCCTGCGCGATCCGGCGCGCTGGCTGCCGATCGAGCAGGCGACGATCAGCTACGGCCAGGGCATGGCCGTGAGCCTGATGCAGCTGTCGCGGGCGTACACCGTGTTCTGCAACGACGGCGCGCTGCTGCCGGTGACGCTGGTGCGGCGCGACACGCCGGTGGCCGGTGTGCCGGTGATCTCGGCGAGCACGGCCGAAGCGATGCGCCGCATGCTGCAGCTCGTCACGCAGCCCGGCGGCACCGCGACGCGCGCCCAGGTACCGGGCTTCTCGGTCGGCGGCAAGACCGGCACCGCGTACAAGGTCGTCAACGGGCGCTACGCGTCCAACCGCTACATCGCGTCGTTCGTCGGCTTCGCGCCCGCCACTGCACCGCGGCTGGTGGTCGCGGTGATGATCGACGAGCCGTCGGCTGGCGAGCACTACGGCGGTCAGGTCGCGGCGCCGGTGTTCGCGAAGGTGATGGGCGGTGCGCTGCGCATGCTGGGCGTCGCGCCGGACGACGCGTCGCTGAAGAGCGCCGGCCCGGTCGCCCCGACGCTGCCGCCGTTCGTCGCGCCCGACGCCGCGCCGCGGCTCGTGTCGACCCGTGCGGAGGGCGCGTGAGCACGCCGGCCTTCGACCCGGGCTGGCTCGACACGCTCGGCGTGCCGGTGCGGGGCCTGACCACCGACAGCCGTCGCGTGCAGCCCGGCGATGTGTTCGTCGCCGTGCCCGGCGCGCGCGACGACGGCCGCACCCACGTCGCGCAGGCGGTCGCCGCCGGTGCCGTGGCCGTGCTGTGGGAAGCCGGCGGCTTCGAATGGCCGGCCACGCTGCGCGTGCCGCAGCGCGCGGTGCCGGACCTGCATCGCCACGTCGGCGCGCTCGCCGCGCACGTGTACCGGCAGCCGTCGCGATCGCTGTGGATCGCCGGGGTCACCGGAACCAACGGCAAGACCTCGTGCAGCCACTGGATCGCGCGCTGTCTGCAGCGCAGCGGCCGGCGCGCCGCAGTGATCGGCACGCTCGGCAACGGCTTCCCCGATGCGCTCGAACCGGCGACCCACACCACGCCCGATGCCGCTGCGCTGCAGGCGACGCTTGCGCGCGTGCGTGACGCCGGCGCGCAGGCCGTGGCGATGGAGGTGTCGTCGCACGCGCTCGACCAGGACCGCGTCGACGGCACCGCGTTCGCCACCGCGCTCTTCACCAACCTGACGCGCGACCACCTCGACTACCACGGCACGATGCAGGCGTACGGCGACGCCAAGGCGAAGCTGTTCGTGCGCCCGGAACTGCGCGCCGCCGTGCTCAACGTCGACGATCCGTTCAGCGAGACACTCGCGACGCGCATCGACCGCGACCGCGTGCGCGTGCTGGGCTACGGCCTCGGCCGCGGCGACATCGCGGCGCACGCGATCGACCTGTCGGCGCGCGGGCTGCGTCTCGAGATTCGCTCGCCGTGGGGCGTCCGCACGGTCGAGAACCGGCAGCTGCTCGGCACCTTCAACGTGAGCAACCTGCTGGGCGTGCTGGGCGTGCTCGTGACGGCCGACGTGCCGTTCGACGCCGCCTGCGACGCGCTGGCGCAGGTGACGCCGGTGCCGGGGCGGCTCGAGCTGCTGCGCGCTCCGGGGCGCCCGCTGGTCGTCGTCGACTACGCCCACACCCCCGACGCGCTCGAGCAGGTGCTGCGCACGCTGCGCGGCGTGCTGCCGGCGCACGGGCGCCTGGTGTGCGTGTTCGGCTGCGGCGGCGAGCGCGATCCGGGCAAGCGCCCGCTGATGGGCGCGGCCGCGACGCAGTTCGCCGATCTCGCGATCGTCACCAGCGACAACCCGCGCGGCGAAGCGCCC